>CALKRZ010000069.1 GCA_937989765.1 uncultured Clostridia bacterium
CCATAATTCATGCACTAACTTGGTAGGTCTTATCCCTGTTAATGCACCCCAGGGCATATCCATCCCAGTTTTTTTATATAATGCTTGATATAATACATATCGAAGTTTTTTAGAAGCACGCTTCTGCCTGCGAGTTTCTTCTAGTCCCTCATGCTCTAACAAAAACTCATAGGTACAATCCGTAACTAGTCGTCCATCTTCATATACCTCTGCTTTGCAATATGTATTCGTAAGAATACTTTTAACAATCATTCCTTGAGGCTGTATATCACAAATAAACTGATGGGGTATATGCGGATAAAAGAGTTGTACCATCGTTTGTACATAGTACTCCTGTTCATGACCTACTAATATGATTCCGATCATATACTGCTCCAAAATCCATCTGTTATGTATGGATTACTTCGCTTTTCTTGACCTATGGTGGTCTGTGCTCCATGTCCTGGGTATACCACCACATCCTCTGGAAGAATCAAGAGCTTTTCTCGAATCGATCTGATCAGTTGCCCTTGGTCTCCCATGGGAAAATCCGTTCTTCCAATAGAGCCCTGAAATAGCGTATCACCCGAAAATAATATTTTTTGCTGTTTTTCATAATAACATACCCCTCCTGGGCTATGACCCGGGGTATGAATCACTTCAAAAGTATGTAAACCTATAGAAATCTGGGCACCTTCTTCTATCAATTCATCATAAGGACAGATCAAATCCCGGCGGTTAATAGGCCGGGACAGGTTATGTTCTGGGCTCCGCAGGAGCATTTTCTCTTCTTTATGAGCGACAACAGATACCTTATACTCATTTCTTATACTTTCCACAGCACCAATATGATCAAAATGAGCATGTGTCAAAAGAATATACTGTAGAGTAATCCCTGAAGCTTGTATATACTCTATGAGCTTTTGGGCTTCACTGCCAGGATCAATGACGACTGCATTTTTATGTTCATCTACTACAAAATAACAATTGGTTCCTAATGGACCCAAGGGCATTTGTAAAATTTCCATGGTTTCCACCACTTTCAAAAAATTTTATCACTGTCTACAAGTACGGTAACAGGACCGTCATTTACGATTTCTACCTTCATATCTGATTGAAACTGTCCAGTTGCTACGGGTAAGCCCGTTTTTTGAGCCTGCTGTACAAAGGCCTCAAAAATCCCTTGCGCTTTTTGGGGCTGTGCCGCTTGACTATAACTGGGCCTCTTTCCTTTGCGACAATCTCCATACAAAGTGAAATTCGGCACTAACAGCAAGCTTCCCTTTATATCTGAGACAGATATATTCATTTTACCCATTTCATCTTCAAAAATTCTTAAGTGAGTAATCTTGTCTACCATATATGAAATGACTTTTTCATCATCGGTGTCTTGGATACCCAAAAGCACCATAATCCCTTGACCGATCTCTCCGATCACCACTCCATCTACGGTTACCGATCCACGGGATACTCTTTGTATGACTGCACGCATGATTTTCCTCCTAGCTGCTGACACGGATAACATCATGAATACTTTGTATATGCATCAACTTCTTAATCAGCAGTTCTAATTGCTGTTTTCCGCTAACCTCTACGATCACATTAAAAACAGCTTCTCTTTCCTTGGTTGTTCGAGCATTGAGCGCCTTCACAGGGACTTTCTCCTCTGTAAATACTCTTGATATATCGATCAAAAGATCAATGCGATCCAATCCCACAATCTTAATCTCTGTCTGAAAAGAAAGTTCCTTACTTTGTTTTTCTGCTGTATACCATTCTGACTCCAATAATCGTTGACGATCTTCTTCTGTAAGATGGATCATATTAATACAGTCTGTGCGATGGATAGATACGCCTCTGCCTCTGGTGATAAATCCTATAATTTCATCTCCTGGTACAGGATTACAGCATTTAGAAAACCGTACCGCTACATCTCCTACCCCTTTGACTACAATACCACTTTTACTCTTTTTATCTGGTCTTTTGGATGTCGTTTCTTCACTTTTCTTTATAATATCTTCCGCAGTCACATGAAGTTTTTGTTCTTTTTGATGCTCTTCCATAAGTCGATGGATGATTTGCCCTTCTTTGATCCCCCCATGACCTACGGCTGCACAAAGTGCATCCCAATCCTGAAAACCATACTTATCCAGAACAATACTCATCCATTCTGGTTTTAAGAGTTCAGAGATAGGGGTGCCCCTCTTCTTCGAATCTTTTTCCAGTAAATCTTTCCCTTTTACGATGTTATCTTCTTTGAATTCCTTTTTAAACCATTGATTAATTTTATTACGTGCTTGCGTACTTTTTACAATCTTGAGCCAATCTCTACTGGGACCTTTAGAATTCTGGGATGTGAGCACTTCTACTCGATCCCCATTTTTGATTTCATAGTCAAACGTGACAATCTTCCCATTGACCCGCGCTCCCACCATTTTATTGCCTACCGCACTATGAATCATATAGGCAAAGTCGATGGGTGTAGATCCTCTCGGAAGATTGATTACATCCCCTTTGGGTGAAAAAGCATACACTTGATCTGTAAATACATTGAGATCTAGTTTTAGGGCATCCATAAATTCTCGATTGTCCGATAAATTTCTCTGCCATTCCAAAATTTGCCTGAGCCATGTTAGTTTTGCTTCTGCACTATCTTCACTAACCTGCCCACTTTTTCCTTCTTTATATTTCCAGTGGGCTGCAATCCCATATTCAGACGTACGGTGCATATCCCATGTCCTGATCTGTATTTCAAAAGGCTCGCCTGCAGGTCCGATCAGCGTGGTATGGAGAGATTGGTACATATTGGCTTTAGGCATCGCGATATAATCCTTAAAGCGTCCAGAAATAGGTTTATATAATTCGTGAACAACCCCCAAAACACCATAACAGTCTTTTACAGAATCTACGATGGCTCTTACTGCAAATAGATCAAAAATCTGGTCTAAATCCTTATGCTGATTGAGCATTTTTTTATATATACTAAAAAAATGCTTGGGTCGTCCATCTACGGTAGCCTCAATACCTAGTTGTTCCAATCGTTCTTTTAAATCATGAACGATTTTTTCTACAAAATCTACCCGTTCTCCTCGTTTCCATGCAATCTTTTCTACCAGATCATAATATGCATCGGGCTCTAAATACCGAAGCGTCAAATCCTCAAGTTCTACTTTGATCTTAGAAATCCCTAATCTATGAGCCAAGGGCGCATAGATATTCAAGGTTTCTTGAGCCACTTCCTTCTGTTTCTCAGGTGTCATATATTTTAGGGTTCTCATATTATGCAGGCGATCTGCTAATTTGATTACAATCACCCGAATGTCTTTAGCCATAGCCAAAAACATTTTTCTATAGTTCTCTGCTTGGACTTCTTCCTTGGAGGAATAGGGAATTTTTTTGAGCTTGGTGACCCCATCTACTAAAGATGCTACTTCCTCACTAAACATAGTGGCAATATCTTCATAGGTATAAGAGGTATCTTCAATCACATCATGAAGGATACCCGCAGTGATTGATTCTATATCCAACTCTAAATCAGCCAAAATCACCGCTACTTCCAAGGGATGAATAATATAAGGCTCTCCAGACTTCCTCGCTTGATTTTCATGGGCTTCTTTTGCCAAGCGATAGGCCCTCTCCACCATAGAAAAGTCCTTGGAAGGGTGATATGACTGCATTTTCTGTATTAATTTTTCATATATGGCTGAATCCAGCATACTCATCACCATTCTAATCATGCAATATTTCTATAATGATTCTATTATAGTGATTATGAACTATAATTGCAACTACATCAATCGACATATGCATATATTTTTTAAATACAACATGTATAATCCACCTATGATCTTTAGAATGCAAATTAATATGCTATAAAAGAACTCTACGTGGTATAATAATTTGGAATATATATAAATATATTCCAAATAAAGCATTCCTTGCGCTAAGGAGGTTAATCTATGGTGTTACAGTTAGAAGAAGCCATCTTACATCGGAGATCTACACGCCACTTCAAGAAGAAACATATATGGGCTGAGTCTATACAAGAGCTATTAGAGTTTAAAAATAATATTATAACCTTAGATACAGAAAGAATTGACTATAAATGCTTTGAAAATCCCAAAATTATCCATGCGCTACTAAATCAAAATGCAGATATCTATGGAAAATTTATAAATCCTCCCTGTATACTCATACCTTCTATTGCCAGATCCGAAGGGAGCCCTGTACATTTTGGATTTCAAGTAGAACAGCTTGTTTTACAACTTACCGATATGGGGTTTGCATCCTGTTGGATTTCTGTAGAGGAAGATGAATGGATCAAAAAGCTCGTTTCTCTACCGACTCACCAGTACATATACGGTATGGTGGTGTTTGGCTATGAGGATATGTCCTTCAAAGGAACACTAATGAATATAAATATTAGGGAGTTAGCTAACTCCCGTGTTTCTGATGAGGATTTTGTTTTCAAGGGAAATTTTGATCAGCCTCTGCCACTAGATACTCTCCCACTAGAAATCCAAAAAGCTATTCAATTATCTATTTTGTCTTCTTCTCGCCACAATCAAAAACCTTGGAAGCTTATCCTCTACGAAGGGACTTTATACTGTATCGGTGAGACCCAATGTCCTATGGAAGCTGGCATCTTTTTATCTCACTTTACGCTCACCCTACTCCACGAGCGTTATCGTTTCGGGGTAAACTTTATACCCACGCTCCATCGCGAAAAATGGTCTCGTCTATTTGACTTATCAGAGGAACAGATTCCTTATGGACTTGTACGCTTATAATATGCTACTTTGATCAAAAAAAGACCTGTAGAAATCACTTCTACTGGTCTTTCACTATATTAATACTTCATAAGTGATTCTACTTTATATCCTTGCAGCACATCTCTACCTTTTAAGAATTCTAATTCGATAAGATACAGCATTGCAACGACTTCTCCACCCATTTCTTCGATAAGTTCTACCATGGCTTTTGAAGTACCTCCAGTGGCCAACAAATCATCTACAATAATGACTTTTTGTCCTGGTTTTATGGCATCCACATGAATCTCAATGACTGCTGATCCATACTCCAAATCATACTCTTTTTTACTGGTTTGGAAAGGGAGTTTTCCCGCTTTACGTACAGGAATAAAGCCCTTGTTCATATTATATGCCATGGGCACGCCAAAAATAAAGCCTCTTGATTCAGGACCTACGACTAGATCAAAATCGATTCCTTCTAGCTTATCTTGCATTTGATCCATGGATGCTCTAAGTGCAGCAGGATCTTGGAGAATAGGTGTAATATCCTTAAATACAATGCCTTCTTTAGGAAAATCATGAATATCTCTTATTATAGTTTTTAAATCCATGGTACTGAGCCTCCTCATATTTCTGTTTCTATTTCATGCATGTAAAATGCAAATAAAATCAATTGAAACCTATATTATCATACCATATTTTCAAGTTTTGTAAAGGATAGATTTTATGTTTACTTGCATAGCCGAAAATCTTTTATAATCATTTGCAGTGATTCTGTGCCGTTAAAGGTATTAATTTCTGGAGAAAATATCATATCTAATTTAAGTGGTTGTCCTCGACCAAGTAGTAGTTGTTCGAAATATGATTCATCATATGCTTGAGAAATCATTGTTTGAAATTTTTCTACTCCGTCAAAGCTAATGGCGGATATGGATCGTTTACTATTCTGTATGGTGCATAGGAGTTTTAGTACGTTTTTTTCTTTGCCCAAGATGTTTATTTTTTGGATTAAGATATTCTTTTGGGCAAATAAAGGGGATGCATTGCCTTTGCCGAAGGGAGCTAATTTTTTTAGTTCATGAATCAATTCAAAGGTGATTTCTTCTGGCGGAAGTGGCTGGTCGATGCGGATTTTAGGCGTTAGTTCGTCTTCTGTGAGGGTACAACTTTCATTGAGTTGTTTTCTTAAGAAATCAATATTATGCTCTTGCAGGGATAATCCTGCTGCCATGGGGTGTCCTCCGAATTTATGCAAGAGCTCTTTGCATCGCAAAAGTTCTTCGAACATATTATACCCTTCAATGGATCGACCTGAACCTTTTGGCATTTCTTTTCCTTCTGTCAAAACGATTGTGGGTAAATAGTAGCGCTCCTTAATTCTCCCTGCCACGATCCCTGCTATACTCTCATGTATAGATTGTTCATATATCACAAGGACTTTATCCCTTTTTATATCCCTGCTTTCAATGGTTTTGACTACCTTTTCCACTGCTTCTGAAGTCATGGACTGCCTCTTTACATTAAGCTCTCGAAGCTTTTTGGCTAGAGGTTCTGCTTGTTCTATGTCTTGTGCAAGCAGTAATTCTACTGCGCCTGAAGCTAGCTCCAGTCTGCCTGTTGCATTGATACAGGGGCCTATCACAAATCCGACATGATAGGGGTCTATCTTCTTCTCATAAAGCCCTGTTTCTTTAATCAATGCGGCAAGTCCTACATTTTTTGTCTGGTTGAGCATTTCTAATCCATATGCCACAATAATACGATTTTCTTCTACCAGATCTACTACATCACACACAGTAGCTATACTAGCATATTCTATAAACTCGGCTGCTTCCTGTTCATTTCCACCCATCTGTCTATATAAAACTTGAGCGAATTTAAAGCAGATTGCCCCTGCACAAAGAAGTTTAAAAGGATATGGGCATGCTGCTTGTTTAGGATCAATCACAGCATCCGCTGGGGGTAATACCTCTATACTACACCCTTTTGCATCTTCCTCATGGGACACTTCGTGATGATCCACTATGACTACCGCCATCCCTAATTCTTTTGCTCTTTTGATCTCCTTCACCGCAGCGATTCCATTATCACAAGTTAGAATCATCTGGCAGCCTTTTTGATAAAGAAGCTCCACAGATTGCAGATTCATACCATACCCTTCTGCTTCTCGATCTGGGATATGATAGGACACATTCGCTCCCCATCGCTTTAAAGCTTTCAAAAGAATGACTGTACTCATGACCCCATCTACATCATAGTCTCCATAAATAACTATTTTTTTATCTGCTTTTATATATTCAGTAACTAATTCTACCCCTTTATTCATATCTTTCATCTCTTGAGGATTATGCAAATCCTGTAAAGAGGGAAACATAAATTTTTTAACCGCTTCTGGGCTTCTTACTCCACGACTTGCCAATATACTAGCTAATATTGGGTTTATCCCTACTACAGCTGCAATCTGATCACTACCTGAACTGCTTCGACGAAGCATCCATTTTGCCATATCCCACCTCCTCGCTTATATCTACGATCTCTGAAAAAGTATATATGTGTCTTACCACCTTCTTTTTTTGATATCTGTACTTCTACAAAAAGACCCTAAGCAGAAGCTTAAGGTCTTTTACTAATTTTATGCTTTTGCGTATTTTGCTTCTTCTTTAGATTTGAATACATACCACAATGGGCTTGCAATAAAAATAGAAGAGTAGGTACCGCTTACTATACCCACCATCAAAGGCAGTGCAAATTCTTTAATAGACTGTACGCCCACAATGTATAAAGCGGCAATGGTAACAAGTGTAGTGATAGAGGTATTAATAGATCTGTTCAAAGTCTGATTTACACTGCGGTTAATCATACCCGGTAAATCTCCTCTTTTCGCTACTTTCTTATTTTCACGAATTCGGTCAAACACAATGATCGTATCATTAATAGAATATCCTACAATGGTGAGCATCGCTGCAATAAAAGAATTATTCACAGGTATTCTTAAAATAGAATATACCGCTAACATGATCAAAACATCATGCACGAGTGCAAGAACAGCACTAACCCCTGCTCTATAATCATGAAATCTGAATGCCACATAGATCAGAATCGCTAAAGAAGCGACTAGTACAGCCATAATCGCTGTAACTTGCATTTCTGTACTGATCGTAGCACTTACATCCGCAATATTGAGAAGGTCATCCTTTTGCAGATCAAACTTTGTCTGCAGTGCATTAAATAACTCATCTCTTTTATCCCCATCAATAGACTGCATTTTAATGACTGCTTCTTGCGCCCCTACTACCTTTTGAATCTGAGGACCTGCTTGTCCTGTTACCTGCTTGATGACTTCTCGAATATCATCATTATTAAATGTAGTGCCATACTGCTGACCAAAGTTTATATGCATTTCTGTTCCGCCTTTAAACTCAATATCCCAGTTTAAGGCTCCTTGTCCCATCATTGAAAAAATAGGCATCGCCAGAAGCCCGGCAATAATTATAATCAACGATAAGGTAAACCATGTTTTTCTTCTTTCTACTACATTCATGTCCTAAAGCCTCCTTATTTCGCACCATATAATTTGGGATTTTTGATGCCTATATTTACCATTTGTTTCATAATAACTCTAGTAATTACTAGTGCCGTAAACATAGAAGTAACAATACCGATAGCTAATGTAGTTGCAAATCCTTTGATTGGACCTGTACCTAGCCAAAATAATACGACTGCGGCAATTAATGTAGTCACATTCCCATCTATAATGGCAGAAAAAGCTTTATCAAATCCAGAGTCTACTGCAGCTCGTAGCGTTTTTCCAGCCAAAAGCTCTTCTTTGATTCTGGAGAAAATGATGACATTCGCATCTACTGCCATACCGATCGATAAAACAATCCCTGCAATACCTGGAAGTGTTAATGTTACATTGAATAGATTTAAAAGTAAAATAAGCAAACTTATATAAATACTGAGTGCTAAATCTGCTGCTACTCCAGGTGCTTTATACATGAAAATCATGAATAAAAGCACTATAGATACCCCAATTGCTCCTGCGATCAGTCCAGTTCGCAGCGCATTCGCTCCAAGTTTTGCACCAATACCGTTCATTTCTAGTACAGTGAGGTTAAAAGGAAGAGAACCTGCACGAATTAATGCCGCTAGTTCTTCTGCACTTTCTGCTGTATAATTACCAGAAATAATAGCCTTGCCTTCTGTAATCTCAGATCTTACTCTTGGGTCACTAATGATAGCTTCATCCAGTTGAATAAAAATCTGTTGGCCGATAAATTTCTTGGTGGCTTCTGCAAAGGCTTTGGTTCCTGCCGCATTAAATTCTAGCGTTATATACGGTTCTACCGGTCCACCTTGGGATGTAGCACCTACATCTTTTCTAGCTACTAATACATCAGCACCTGTCAATACCTGATTTCCCTCTGGATCTACAAATTGTAGTTGTGCTGTCGCACCAATTTCCTGTACAGCCTTATTCGCATCTTCTACGCCAGGAATATCCACACGGATTCTCTTTAGTCCTTGTCTCGCTACTTCTGCTTCCGTGTAATTTTTCCTATCCAGACGACCACGGATCAATGCAATCGCTGTATTCATTTCTTCTTCGGAAGGACTTTCTTTGTCTGCTTCATATACAATATACACACCACCACTTAGATCAAGACCCTGCTTTATATATTTCGCTCCTAAAGCTAAGTCCCCCACATTAACTCCTACATACGAAAGCGTACCTAAGAGGATCGAAGCGATCACTACAATAGCAAGGATAATTGCGCTTTTTGCCTTCATTTGTGTTTTCTCCTCCTTATTTCATCATCATTTTACACAAAAACTATTATATTCTTTATTATTTTACCAGTCAATAGTTTATACACCTGTTGTCAACATTTGTTAATCAAATTCATCAAAAATTTTATTCTGCCTTCTTTGCTTTCATCATTAGAGCACATTCTACTCGTTTTCGCTGCAGTTCGCATCCGATCTCATAAGGCACTAGAAGATCTCCATGAAATTGATGTGCATTAGCAGCACATCCACCACTACAGTAAAACTTAGCCCAACATTTTTTGCACTCTTCCTTTGCGTACACATTGCAATTTTCAAACTGATTGAGCTTTTCCCTATTCGTAACACCTTCATATACAGTACCCATAGAAAACTCAGGCATGCCTACGAATTGATGGCATGGATACAGTTCTCCCTGAGGGGTAACAGCCAAGTATTCTGAGCCTGCACCACAACCTGATAATCGTTTTGAGACACAAGGTCCCTGCGTTAAGTCAATCATAAAATGAAAAAAGTTAAAGCTTTTTCCTTCTTCTTGTCGCTTTAGCATCTCTTCGGCTAGACTTTCATACTGTGCACATAATACAGGAATATCTTCTTCGCGTAAAGCATAAGACATGGTACTCGGTGCTACAACTGGCTCTACGGACACTTGTTCAAAACCTAAATCTGCCAGATGAAGCACGTCTTTAGAAAAGTCTAGATTGTCTCTTGTGAAGGTTCCTCTCACATAGTAATTCGTCTGATTCCGACTTTCTGCTAGATCTTGAAACTTCGGAACAATCGCATCATAACTTCCTTGTCCACCTACTCGATATCGCATTCTGTCATTGACTTCTTTTCTTCCATCAATGGATAATACCACATTGTTCATGTGCGTATTGATATATGCCTTTTTTTCTTCATCTAGGAGTAATCCATTGGTAGTAATCGTAAAACGGAAATTTTTATGATGCGCTGATTCCATAGAACGAGCATATTCAATAATTTCCTTTACTACTTCAAAATTCATAAGGGGTTCTCCCCCAAAAAAATCGATTTCTAGATTTCGTCTTTTCCCAGAATGCGTCAGTAGAAAATCGATCGCTGCCTTTCCTATCTCACTGCTCATCAAGGAACGATCTCCATGATACTCGCCTTCTCCTGCAAAACAATATTTACACCGAAGGTTGCAATCATGCGCTATATGGAGGCAGAGGGCTTTGACTACAGGCTTTCTATTGTGCATCTGAACTTTGAAGTCTTCATAGGGATCTTCTGTAAATAAAAGTTCTTGTGCAACTAGTTCTTTGAGCTCCCCTACTGCTTCCATCAATTGCGCTTGGGCGTATTGTTTGCCCAAAATTTCTATAATCTCTTCCTCTAACTTTTGATCATATAGCTGTATTACATCATACATCATATCGTCTACCACATGAACGGCTCCGCTGTATACATCCAGCACTATATTAACCCCGTTCATTTGAAATCCATGGATCATAACTTTCTCCCCTCATTCTTGTTCCTATATACGAGAAAACTTGTCCCATTTTCATAGGAAATGTCCTATATTTCTTGTCATCGTATATTTTCTCATAAAAAAAGCAGTGGCTGCATACGGCTCTTGATCGTAATTCTATACGCCATATCCAGTAAACCACTGCTTTTTGCAGTATATTCCTGCTGCACTTTATTACCTAACGCCTAAGTCGAAGGGAATAAACCTCCGCTACGCTACAGTTTATTAACCATCCGTCGGAGCTTGAACTCCCACGGATATTGGAAGTTTCTCCCCCACTTATAGAAATAGGAGACTTATGTCGGATGGTTAAATTAGTTGTTTTCGCAGGATTGATTTGCTACTGTACAAGATGTTTTGCACGCAGACTGGCAGGATGTTTGGCATTCTCCACAACCGCCTTTTGCCATGCTCACTTTAAGCGTTGCTGTGTTTAGTGTTTTTACATGCTTCATTATGTAGTCCTCCTTTACGCTTTAATCCGATTTATTATAACATAAAGTGTTTTTATTGAAAAGAACTACCCTTTATTTTTTCACATTGATACCGATCATGCCTCCCAAACCGCCTCCACCAATACAAGTAATCAGTGAAGTAATCGCTGTTCGATCCATGGCGAACCTTTTGGTGATCCAAGTACCGATTACTAGTAAAATCATCGCATATATAAGCCCTGCACCCATTCCCCACATCCATCCTTTGGATCTGGCACCTTTTGCAGCATCAAACCCCGCAATCAGTGTAGAAATAATCGTAGTGATCATAACAACTGCTGGTATTCCCTTTTCTGTGACTGATGTATAGGTAAGTAGTAGTGCATAGATTATAAAAACAATCCAGGTAACAGCAAATGCCATAGCAACTCCCTTGAACATAGCTATAATCAGTGGCCGATTATCAACAATCGGGGTTTTTGATGGCTTTATATCTCCTTTGATCATAATACATCCTCCCCTCTATTTATTACTACTATTCTACTACTCATGTACCTGTTTTATGAGTAAAATAATGCGTAATCTATGAGAGTTTTGAGAGCTGTACAGCATCCTTATGGAGTGACTCTATCTCTGAAATTTTCTAGTATACTATAGGGAACTCGAAGATTCCCTTTCCCATACCCTAAGTGGATATTTTTTTTATTGGCACCGTGAAAATCACTACCTCCCGTAATACATAGTTTATACTTATGAGCCAAAGAACGAATCCTTTGTTCTTGGATATTCGTATGTAGAGAGTATATCGTTTCAATGCCCACCAAACCATAGGACTTTAGTTCTTTTAGTAGCTCATCTAATTGGGCATCCGTAAACTTATACAAGGTAGGATGGGCTAGAATGGCTACTCCCTTCGCATGGGCAATCATTTCAATGCATTGTACAGGGGTAGGAATTTCTCTATGTACATAGGCGGGTAACCCTGGTGAAAGATATTTTTGGAATGTTTCCTCCATCGTACGGGTATACCCCTTTTGCAGGAGCAGTCTAGCGTAATGGGCACGGGTAATAATTTCTCCTCCGCATAGGGTATATAGTTCCTCCATCGTGATATCAAAACCTATTTCATTGAGTTTTTGCACCATCAGGATATTTCTTCTATCCCTTGCCCCTTGATAATATTTGATTTGCGTAAGAAAAGGTGCAGAGGTGATATCTATATCAAGCCCCAAAATATGTATTTCCCCTGCACCATATTGGGCTGCTAGCTCAATGCCTGCGATAACTTCTATACCGTATTTTTCACCCGCTTCTATCGCTTCTTGTATACCATCGATCGTATCATGATCTGTTAAGGCTACTGCGCGTAGCCCTACTTCCTTTGCTTTGATGATCAATTCTGTAGGACTTAGCGTACCATCTGAAGCAGTAGAATGAACATGCAAATCAATGAGATTCATATATACGCCCCTTTATTCCTCTACCTTTTTCAATGTTAAATCTGGCTCTCTTTTACCTGCAATACGATCTTTTTGTACAGGAATCCGTACTCCTTTGTTTAGACCGAATTCAATAATGAATGCATCATTGGCTACGTCCACTACTTTGCCGTACAATCCTCCCATGGTTAACACTGAATCCCCTGGCTTAATAGAAGACTGCATTTGTACTGTTTCTTTTTCTCTTTTTTTCTGAGGTCGGATAAGCAAAACCCACATCATAAGGATAAAAAATCCGAAGTATAAAACTGTTACCATGATGCCTCCACCTACGCCTGGACCCTCCGGTACTGCTGTTGCTAATACATTCCATGTTGTGTTCATACTGTTTCTCCCTTCTTAGACATATTTAATAAAAAATCATAAGCGTAAACTTAAGCCATTACTTGGAAGTTTTCGCTCAAGGAGATATTTCATTTTCATAGCGTTCTAGTCGCTTGGTTTATAGATGCCCTGAGTGAACACGAATTCCACGAACTCTATTCAAATTGAAACATCTCCTTTCGCTTAGGCTATCTGCCATATTATGGCTTAAGTTTACGCTTATAAATAAAAAATTGAATCTCAGAAAAAGTATGTGGCAGTATTTATCTTATCTCTACTTTTTCCTAAATCCAAAATTAATTGCTTTGTTGAAATGCTTCTAGACGCTGCTTTTTATATTGGTCAAATCTTTGTTCCTCTATGGCTGTGCGAATCTCTTCCATCATCGTATTGAAGAAGTGTAAATTATGGAGTACACAGAGTCGCATGGCTAACATTTCCTTTGCCTTGAATAAATGTCTTATATATGCTCTACTGTATACACTACAAGCGGGACATCCGCATTCAGGATCAAGAGGGGCATCGTCTAATGCAAACTTAGCATTCATAATATTTAATTTTCCCCTACTGGTATATACATGCCCATGACGACCATTTCTAGCTGGCAATACACAATCAAAAAAATCAACCCCACGATCTACCGCTTCCAAGATATTCGATGGTGTTCCTACGCCCATAAGGTAAGTGGGTTTATTTTGTGGCAAATAAGGCACTACAGCTTCTAGGATTCGATACATTTCGCCATGGGTTTCTCCTACGGCAAGTCCCCCTATCGCATATCCATCCAAATCCATTTGAGAAATCACCTTGGCATGTTCGATACGAATATCTTCGTATGTACCTCCTTGGTTGATTCCAAAAAGCATTTGTTTGTTATTAATCGTATCTTCCAGTGCATTGAGCCGCTTCATCTCTGTGATACACCGATGGAGCCATCTTGTGGTACGATCTACCGAGTCATTCATATATTCTCTCGTGGCAGGATAAGGTGGACATTCATCAAAAGCCATAGCAATGGTAGCGGCAAGATTGGACTGGATCTGCATGCTTTCTTCTGGACCCATAAATATTTTATGCCCATCAATATGGGATGAAAAATAAACCCCTTCTTCTTTGATCTTTCGAAGCGCTGTTAAGGAGAATACTTGAAATCCGCCTGAATCTGTTAATATAGGACGATCCCATACCATAAACTTATGAAGTCCTCCCAGTTTTTTAATGACTTGATCTCCTGGTCGCAGATGCAAATGATAGGTATTAGATAGCTCTACTTGACACTTTATTTCTTTTAAGTCCATCGTGGATACCGCACCTTTGATCGCTGCTAATGTGCCCACATTCATAAATACCGGAGTTTGGATTACTCCATGAGGAGTATGAAATTCTCCCCGTTTTGCTCTTCCTTGCGTTTTTAATAGTTTATACATTGTCTTCACCATTCTATTATTATTTTGTTTATGAGCATTAGGCATCTGAAATAAAATATCCTCATCCTCTTGACTATTTATTCTTTTGAAGATGCCTTACTTGTATATTCTACAATAGTTTACCTGTTATCTATTATTTATGCAATATATTCATAAAATCTTAAATTGAAAATCACTCAAAAAAGTGTTACACTTTTCCAAACAAATACTATTTAGAAATGACTTATGGAAGGAGCAAAACCATGTCTGGTTCTATCTACGGCAAAAATTTTCAAATATCTACTTGGGGAGAATCTCACGGTAAAGCCTTAGGGGTTGTGATTGATGGCTGTCCTGCTGGGCTTTCGCTTTGTGAAGAAGATATACAGAAAGATCTAGACCGAAGAAAGCCTGGTATGTCTCCCTTTAGTACACCCAGAAAAGAAAATGATACAGCGGAAATCTTATCAGGTGTATTTGAAGGAAAAACTACAGGCACGCCTATTTCGCTCATCATTCATAATACCAACCAGCGTTCCTATGACTATACAGAGATTGCAAAGTCCTATCGCCCTGGGCATGCGGATTATACGTATGACGAAAAATATGGGTTTCGTGATTATCGTGGAGGCGGGCGTTCTTCTGGCCGTGAAACCACTGCTCGTGTTGCGGCTGGGGCAGTAGCCAAAAAAATTCTGCAAGAACTAGGTGTGGATCTTATGACATATACCCTTTCCATAGGACCTGTGGCCATTGACCGTACCAAATTTGACCACGATGAAATATTTCGCAATTTCTTAGCTATGCCTGATGCCACAGCAGCTACTGCGGCGGCGGCCTTTCTCCATACCCAAAAAGAAAAGGAAGACTCTGCTGGAGGTATTGTAGAATGTATCATCACTGGCTTACCTAGTGGTGTTGGAGAACCCGTATTTGAAAAATTGGATGCCGCTTTAGGAAAAGCGATCCTATCCATTGGCGCTGTCAAAGGTGTAGAATTTGGCAATGGTTTCGAATCGGCTACACTCTCTGGATGGGAAAATAATGATTTTTTTCGTTACGATGAAGATGGTACTCTTCTAAAATTGACCAATCATGCAGGCGGGATCACAGGTGGGATCAGTGATGGCTTCCCTATTACTCTACGAGCTGCATTCAAACCAACGCCTTCTATCCATGCCGCTCAACAAACTGTTACCAAAGAGGGTCAAAATATAGACCTGCAAGTCGAAGGTCGACATGATCCCATTATCGTCCCCAGAGCTGTGATTGTCGTAGAAGCGATGGTAGCGCTCACCCTAGTGGATTATTTATTTCAACGAATTTTTTCAAAAATGGACTTGATCAAGAGAGCTTTCCTGCCTTAAATTATAAATTTGTGGTATACTAAAGAAAAGAAATCATTTAGGAGAAAGCATATGGACTACGTAGTATTTGACCTAGAATTTAATCAAGCGTTTGACTTTAAAAAAGGAAAAGCAGCCCCCTCAAATCCTGGGTGCCCTTTTGAAATATTGCAGATCGGTGCCATTAAGCTTGATGAAGCGCTTACTGTTACAGATACCTTTAATGCACTCGTAAAGCCTCAAATCTACCACCGTATTCATCCTTATGTGGCAGGTATTACAGGCATTGCAAAAAAACACCTACAAGAAGCTAAACCCTTCCCCGAAGTATTTGCAGACTTTATACAGTTTTTGGTTGGACATCAGATCATTCTATGCGTATGGGGCACTGCGGATTTAAAGGAATTATTTCGAAATGTTACCTTTTATAATTTGGACTTTGGTCTTGTACCCAAGGAATATATTAATGTACAGGCGCATGCCTCTCAATTTCTCCACACACCCGGCGGGAGTAGTATCGGACTGAGAAATGCAGTAGAACTATTAAAAATCCCTATGGAGGGAGATTTTCATGATGCCTATCATGATGCACTCTATACAGCAGAGGTGTTAAAGAAGATCTATATAGCCTCCCTACAGCCAGAAAAGTATACGCCTATCACCCTCACACCTAGACTGCGTGATTCCCAAGAAAAAACAAGATTAGATACAAAAAAACTTTTTGCTCAGTTCGAGAAAATGTATAAACGAAAACTTACTCATAGAGAAAAAAATATGATTGAGCTCTCTTATAAGATGGGGAATACTAATCAATTCCAAGTGAGAGTGTCTAGTGATACTCCACCCAATGAACCACAAAAAAAAGATGAATAAAATTTTCATCTTTTTTTGTTTTACTTGGCGGATCTATTTGATCAACATAGCATCTCCAAAGCTAAAAAATCGATATTTCATCTCTACTGCCGTATGATAGGCATGTAGTACAGCCTCGCGCCCTGCCAGCGTGGATACCAGCATAACCAAAGTAGATTCTGGTAGATGAAAATTGGTAATCAGTCCATCTATCACCTTAAAGGTATATCCAGGATAAATAAAGATATCTGTCCATCCACTTCCTGCCTGTACCCATCCATTTTCATCCCCACAAGACTCCAAGGTTCGACAACTAGTGGTTCCCACTGCTATAATTCGATTGCCCCTTTTTTTGGCTTCATTGATTTTATCTGCTTCATCCTGCTCTATCCTATAAAACTCTGAGTGCATCTCATGATCCAAAATATTTTCTACCTTGACGGGTCTGAAAGTACCCAGTCCTACATGGAGAGTTATATTGGCAATTGTGACTCCTTTATCCTGAATCACTTGAAGAAGCTCTGTAGTAAAATGTAGTCCTGCTGTAGGTGCTGCGGCAGACCCTTCATGTTTGGCATACACGGTTTGATATCTCTCCCGATCCTCTAATCTATGAGTGATATACGGGGGTAGCGGCATCTCCCCTAAAACATCCAGCACTTCTTCAAAAATCCCTTCATACTGAAACCGTACAATACGGTTGCCTCCCTCTAATATTTCCTCGATTTCGGCTCGTAACTCTCCACTACCAAATATAATCACATCTCCAGGTCTTGCCTTTTTCCCTGGTTTTACCAGTGCCTCCCACCGATCCTTATCCTTGCGTGTTAATAAAAGAAGCTCTACTTTAGCTCCTGTTCCCTCTCGTACTCCGATCAACCGCGCAGGAATCACCTTGGTATTATTGACCACCAAACAGTCTCCCTCCTGCAAATAATCAATAATATGTCTAAAATGTGTATGTTCTATTTCCCCTGTCTTACGGTCCAAAACCAAAAGTCTGGAACTCGCCCGATCTAAAAGGGGATCCTGCGCAATCAGTTCTTCTGGCAATTCATACGTAAAATCTTTTAAATTCATATCTATTCTCCATTCTAGTCTTTATAAATCTACTTCAGAGCACCTTTATTATTAGATAAATTTTCTTACCTATCTACATTATAGAGAAACATTCTTATTCTTTCAATGGTATTTCAAAAGGTATTTATAAAAAAAGAACCTATTCTACTTATCTGTAGTATAGGTTACTATTATGATTGCAATACCAATTGATCTCCCAATTCAATCCCTCGAAGTGCAATGCTACCCTGCTGCAGTTCTATTACATACATGCTATTTTTCACGATTTTACTGCATCTCCACGGCTTCATGCTTTGTATCATGTAAATCACCTTATGATTTTGATCTAAAAAAACCACATCAAGGGGAAACCTCATAAAACAAGTATGGATGCTGCTACATGGTAAGAGCATCATTCCTCGTCCTTCTTCTAATTCTCTTTTACCCATCAATCCTAAAAAACGTTTTAGAAATGTATCTGCTACTATCACTTTTTCTACAACCTTCTTCTTTTTTGATACATCATATACCATAACCCACCTCCACTTTAATTGTTAAATATTTGTATAACCTTTATCACTACAGGCCCCAACAAAATAATAAAAATAGTGGGAAAGATAAAAAATACCATAGGAAATAAAATCTTGATCGGTGCCTTCATCGCTTTCTCTTGTGCTCGTTGTCTTCTTTTTTGCCGCATTTGTTTGGATTGAATTCGTAGCACAGATCCCATAGATACACCCAATTGATCTGCTTGAAGCACAGCTCCTACGAAAGTGATCAAATCTGGTACTGGAACACGGTCAATCATTTTTTTGAGTGCTTCTCTTTTAGAAACCCCTACTCTGATTTCTTTTAATACTTGAGAGAATTCCTTCGATAAGACCCCTGGCATTTTTTCAACAACTTTACTTATAGCTCCATCAAATCCCAAACCTGCTTCGACTGATACTGTTAGTAAATCTAACACATCTGGGAGGCTCTTTTGGATTTCTTCTTGTCTTTCCTGAATCTTCTGCCTCAGAATCATTTTAGGAACTAGGACAGTACCTACTCCTAAGCAGATCATTGTAATCCCCGCTTTCATAGGTGGTGTAGAAAAAGTGATCGACATAGATAATATCAGTACTATTTCCAAAATAAGCATGCTGCTCTGCAGCAAAATCCACTCCCCTGCACCCATATGCATAGGATTTCCTGCAGCCCGCAAATGTGCATCTAGCTGCGCATAGTGATGGGCTGGTGTAACCTTGTGGATATACTCTTTTATACTTTCCATAAAAGGTTGCCAGATCCGCTCTCCTACTGTGCCCATTTCTACTTTCTCTTGCTTTCCCCGAACCATACTATACTGCCTAAGCCTACCATGAATCTCCAGTTGATCCTTCATACATAGATTATAAAAAAGCAGTACGATAAGAAAAACTGTTATGAATATACCCATACTACTCCAGATCACCATAGCTACACCTCAATTCGTATAATCTTTCGGATAGAGTATATGCCTACCATCTGCATCACAATCCCGATCCCTAGCATCATGTGTCCCAAAGGATGTATAAAGAGGACAATAATATAGGATGGATTCATCAAATACAAGGCTCCACCCAAAGTGATTGGGAGTAACGAAATAACAAGTCCTGAAATTCTTCCTTGTGCCGTGAGTGTTCTGATTTCTCCTTTGATAGTAATACGTGAGCGGATCGTTTCAGAAATATTATCTAGGATTTCTGATAGGTTTCCTCCGATCTGCCTTTGAATCAATACTGCCATAACGACCAACTCCAGATCTTTACTTTGTACCCGTTTACTTATATTTTCTAGTGCAGCCTCTGTAGTAAATCCTAAATTCATCTCTTTTAATGCATGGGCGAATTCTTCAGAGATCGGGGGAGGCAGTTCCTTAGAAGCTGCTTCTACCGCCTGCAGAAAACTGTAGCCCGCCTTTAATGAATTAGAAATCAGTACAATGGCATCTGTGAGTTGCTGATCTATATTTTTAAGTCTGCGTTTTTTCTTTCTAGCGATATATATATTAGGCATAAAGCAGCCTACTACCCCTCCTATTATACCAAACCCGATCCCTTGCATAATAATAAATGCTGTGATAGCACCTACAATAATTCCAAAAAACTGTATAGCCATAAATTCTTCTGCCTTTAGGGGAATATATGCTTGTGATAAAAGAGCTTCCATATTTTTTTTATACTTTTTTCCCCATTTCCCTTTTATGAGCGTTTTCCCTATACTCTTGAGTCCTTGGTGCAATTGTTTGTTTTTTTCTATGCTGCTTTGTTCTTTTTCTTTCTCTGGATTTAGATAATGTTGCATACGTCCAATCATATTTTTTCGGTGAAATGCAGCATAAAAAATCAAATATGAAATAAGAAGCATACTACAAAAGATACTAAAGAAAACTATTCCTAGCATGGTCTCACTTCCTCTTGGTATATTTCTTGCGGATCAACTAAACAAATCCTTGGGTAGTACAATACCACTCGCTTCTAATTTATCCATGAATTTAGGGCGTATGCCTGTACCACTATATTCTCCTATGATTCTTCCCTTTTCATCCTTTCCCTTTTGTCGATATATAAAGATATCTTGTAACACAATGACTTCTCCCTCCATCCCTTGCACCTCTGTAATATGGGTTATCTTTCTACTCCCATCTTGCAATCTAGATTGTTGGATAATAATATCGACAGCAGAAGAAATCTGCTCACGTATAGCACGTACCGGCAAATCCATACCCGCCATAAGTACCATCGTCTCCAGTCTAGCCAGCATATCCCTTGGGGTATTAGCATGACCTGTGGTGAGAGATCCATCATGACCTGTATTCATGG
>CALKRZ010000070.1 GCA_937989765.1 uncultured Clostridia bacterium
GATCACAGAGGATGGAATCTAGATCCTTATTATCCTGCTGGAGATCCCTTTTATTCAGAGATTGCCAATTATGAAATTAGTGTGAGTACCCCTAAAGAATATACAGTCGTAGGAACAGGTCTAGAAACGGAAACCGTATCCGAAGATATAAAAACTACAGTGATTCACGCAAAAATGGTCCGAGAATTTGCTTTTGCAGTGAGTAAAAACTTTATAGAAAGTTCTATTGATATAGATGATATGGTCACAGTGCGACTTTATCACTATACACCCGACCTTGTATATGCACAAAAAATACTGGAATGGGCCAAAAAATCAATAGAGTACTATAGTGAGCGGGTAGGAACATATCCGTATCAAGAATTGGATATTGTAGAAACAGAATTATTTTTAAGTGGGGGCATGGAATATCCACAATTCATTATGATGGATACGCAGCAGTTGAAAAACTATAGGGTAAATGAAACTATAGCCCATGAAATAGGACATCAATGGTTTTATAATATTGTGGGAAGTAATCAGATTCAAGAACCGTGGTTAGATGAAGGAGTTACTTCCTATATTCAACAAGGACTCTTTTATTCTCCCGCAGAATTGGATATACTGATGGAAGGTGAGCGAATTCAAATGAAAAAACAATTGGATCTCGCAGGTCAGCCTACATTACGAACGCCTCTATGGGAGTATACTTCAAGGTCATCCTATTATTGGGTGAATTATAAAAAAGGTAAACTTATGATGCACGCTTTGTATTGTAAAATGGGAGTAGATCTATTTGATGAATTTATAAAAAAATATTATAAGACGTATGCATTTAAAATAGCTACGGGACAGAATTTTATGGAAACTGCAGAAGAAGTGTATGGAGAAAGTTTACACTCTTTTTTTAAAGAATGGATTTATGAAAAAGAGATTCCGAGTTTTTAGAGAGGAGTACAAAGGATGAAGATTGTTGTAATTCAGGGTGGAGCGGGGTTACTTGTGCAGAATGCAGAAGTAGTGATGCAGATTGCATGTGAAACTCTTCGTGAGCTTCATATAGAAGTGGAAGAGATACGACTTTATAAAGAAAAAATACCCTATTATGAAGGTGCTATCCAAAATTCGGTATCAAAGATCATGGAAAAAATCAGATCTGCAGAAGGCATTCTGCTGATTTCTTCTGTACATATACTAGGCGTCTCCGCTGTGCTCAAAAGCCTTTTGGAATATGGAGAACATCCAACGTATCAAACGGCATTTGATAATATATTTGTGATGAGCATTGCTATATCAGATGGATTGGGAGAGCGAGAGACAGTAGAATATATAGGGAGAGCAGTCAGTATACTAGGTGCATCTGAGGGCGGAAGACTTGCGCTTACGATCAAATCAGGAGAATCAATAGGAGAAGATTCCGAAATAAAAGAAATAATAGAAAAGCAAATAGAAGATTTTTATAGAATTGTTCGGCAAAACCGACGGTTACCCATGAGTAGTGAAGCAAGTGCCTACAGACTTGTTAAAAATATGCCTTTACAGCCAAGGATGTCAAAACCAATGTCAGTAGAACAGCCACCAGTTTTTTTTGTGCCAGAGCAGCAAGAAGAAACACAACCAGTGGTGACAAAATCGCCAGAGACATCTAATTTGCCAATATCTCAAAAAGACAAAGGTGTAAAAACAAGTATGCCTTGGATGCCACCAAAAGAACAGCCTAAGATCCCAGTAAAGTCTGAGCCTAAAGTACCATCAGAGGTAATCTCAGTACAATCTCCTTCGTTTGAGATCTTTACAGAACGCCAAGTAGCGGATATTGAGGAATTAACCCAATTATTTGCAAAGCAGCTGCAGCCAGATGATGTGATTATAGAACCAAACCCTAGTGTTTATAAAAGACCTACTGCAAAAACACCAGTGTCGGCGCCTGTACCAGCAGTTAAAACCTGTCGACAGATGACTCAAAATCTGCCTCATTACTTCCAACCTCATTTGGCAGGAGGAATCAGTGTGATCTTTCAACTTAAAATCACAGGAGATGAGGCGGTAGATGGGTTCATTAGTATTCAAAATGGCCAGTGTGAGTTTCGTGATGGAGAAGCGTCACAGGCGGACATTACGGTTTTAGCGGATTGTGATATATGGATACAAGTATTAAAAGGAAAAATTTCTGCACAAAAAGCCTTTATGACAGGACAATTGAAAGTCCGGGGGAACTTTATTCATCTTGGGAAAATCGATCAATTGTTTAAAAAAATGTAAGGGGATTTTCTCTTGCATTTTTTGGATCTCTGCAAAAGTATTTGCCTTGCCACATATTTTTGCAGAGATCCCATTTTTTCTGGTTATTCAGAGATAAATATCTGTACGATTAGTTTTCCATAACGTGCATCAGGGATGATTCCCATACCGATCTTACTAAAGTGTTTGCTTAGTATATTAGCCCTATGGTTCGGACTGTTCATAAATGCTTTGTGTGCTATTTCTATAGAAGTATTGCCCGCTATATTCTCGCCAGCAGATCGATAAGGGATTTGAAATTGTTTGAGCATAGCAAAAGGGGAGCCATAGGTTGGAGATTGATGGCTGAAGTATTGATTAGACACCATGTCTTCTGCTTTGAGCTGTGCTACCTTCACGAGATCTGCATCTAGGATAAAAGGGTTTAAGCCTTGTTTTTCTCTAGCTGCATTTATAATCATAAGCATTTGCTGTTCTTCTGAGGATCCTACATGGGGCATAGTTTTCGTAAGATCAGGTTTTGGGGAGAATTCTACGGTAGATGTGAATACATCTTTGTCTGCAGTTTTATGATAACGATATACGCGTGTATACTTGCTAGAAATGACACCGATAGAATCATCAGGAAGATGAACCACATACCATTCTTTTAATGCACCTAGGACATCTACGATCTGTCCTTTTTTTACATGACCTATGGTAGCATATTCGAGGCCAGGACCTGTTCGCACATTGAGCCTATGAGCGGTAACTTCTACTTGCTGGATGGGGATCCATTTAAATTGGCTATACCGTTGTGCCTGTACAGAATCATTCAATAAAGGACTAAATGTGAAAACAAGTAAAAATACAATAATAGGAATCCACAATTTTATATATTTTCTCATCAGAATCACTTCTTTCTGTAAAAATCAGTCTTTCTAAAAAGACTACGTCCTGTTTATTCTAATAACATAAGTATTTATTATTTAAACGAGTACTATCCCAAGTAGATTATTCCATGAAATAAAAAAGTAGATCTCTGAAAAAAATGAATGCATAATAACGTAGGGAGGGATTCATATGAAAAAGAGTAATCAAATTACGATAGCAGCAATACTTATCTGGGCAATATTATATACAGTGGCACTGATATGGTTTCGATGGCATGGAATGTTACTTGTGCTAGGGAGCATAGGATTATTTCTTTTGAGTATGCAGTATTATTTGTTTCAAGTACAATATAAGCAAGTAATACAAGAAAAAGATGAACTCCATCAAGAAAAAACAGGAATAATTTCTAGTCAAGTAAAGATGTCCACTGAAGTGGAAGAATCTTTACGGGATATATTTTTAGAAACAGAAGAACAGCTTTCTTTTTTAATATCTCAAATAAAGCAGGTGGCAGAACAGTTAAATGAGGGAGAGCAAATAGTGCTAGGTTGGTACCCTGATCTAAACCATCTATCGGATCAGCTAGGTGAAACGAAACAGGCGGCCATTGGATGTATAGAGCAAGGCGTTCATATTTCGGATAAGCTAGATCGTATACAGGAGAATAGAGAACAACTACTGGAATGGATACAAGAAAATGTCATTGTGCCTTGGAAACAGGCAGTTCATACAGTAGAAGAGAGGAATACTGTTTTGAGCAGCAGCGAAGTAGTACTAAAACAAGTACATGGTGAACTAAGCCGAATTCATATATTAACTTTAAATGCAGCCATAGAGGCAGTAGGCGGCAGTGAAGAAGCAGTTAGGTTTGCCACATCAGCAGAGCAAATCCGTCATAGCACAGAAAAAATCATGGAATATGTAGAGAATATACAAAAACCTATGGCAGAGCTCAAGACTACTTATACGCATTCGCTTACTTCAACCCAAGAAGAACTTATAAGAAGACAAAGACAAGAGGTTATGGAAGACGTCAAAGGAGAAATGGATGGAATGACTGGTGGGTTGAAGCAGTGTGAAGACTTAGTAGATCAGATTTGCCATCAACTTCAAGGAATCATACAAGTTGCTAGAAATAGTATGGATACTGATGTCAAAGACAAAATAGATCTAGTGCTTACACAGCTTCAATATAGTGCAGATCTCATACGAAAAGGTGAAGTGCAGCTTCAAAATCATCAAGAAATAGTGAATCAATAAACGAGCTGTCTGATGCGTATGATCCATTTACTAAACGAATAAAAGCCGCCTGTGAAGGCGGCTTTTATTCGTTTAGTAAATAATGATCCAATAAATGAACAAGCTTTCCAATTTCAGGTTTAGAGATTTGGGCAGAAGCACCTACAGAAAGTCCTTTGTGACGCATGGCATCATTGATCAGTGAGGAGAAGATAATGATGGGAATACCCTCTAGTCCTTTTGTATCGCGGATCCGTTTTGTTAAGTGGTGGCCGTCCATTTGGGGCATTTCGATATCAGTGATGACAAGGTCAGGTCGTTTTTTACTGTTGGCGGGTTCGCGGGCTATAGATTCCATATATTCACAGGCATCTAGCCCATTTTTAAATATAAAGGTAGGTTGGTATCCTGCTTTGGAGAGGACATCGATAATCATTGTCCGTAACATATCAGAGTCTTCTGCGAGCAGCACTCTCTTTTGACTTCTAAGGGTAGAACGTTCAGTCCATTGTTCTTCTTCCTCTGTGAGCATCATTCCAGTAGCAGGAGCAATATCATATACAATTTTTTCGAAGTCTAAAAGGAGTATAATACGACCATCCATTTTGATGACACCCGTTACCACTCCTTTATGATTGGTGGTAATCGTAGTGGGTGCTTCTATATTTCCCCATGAAATCCTGTGAATACGAGAAACAGAGTGAACTCTGAAGGCTGTATATATTTGGTTAAATTGGGTCACGATGAATTTATCCCCACTTGGATTAGGTGAGGGAGGAAGATTTAAATACTTAGAAAGATCGATCAAGGGCATAACTTGCTCTCGTAATTGAAAGATCCCTTCGATGCAGTGATGGGTATTAGGTACAACAGCTATTTTATAGGGAGAAATAATTTCCCGTACTTTTGCTACATTAATTCCAAATGTGCCATTATCAATTCCAAACTCAATAATTTCTAACTCATTGGTACCACTCTCTAATAAAATTTTGCTCTCAGACATTGGCGTATCCCCCTCAGTATACAGAATTATAGAAATATTCATCTTAGTATAGTATACCATATGTTCAGTACTTTGTCATTGTTTTTGTAGTGGACAAGCCAATAAAATATGGGTCTCTGAAAATATAAGAAACAAATGATAACATGAAACTAAAAAGCAGAGTTGATTGGTTAGTTATTTTTTTGAAGTTGCCTTATGTATTTGAGTATACACAACCCTCTGTACTCATATTTTCTGTAGGGATACATATATATATAGAGAGGGTCAAGTTAAAAAAGGGGGAGTACGATGTATCCGTATAGTCCAGTGCAATATGCTGAGCCTAATAATGCAAGGAATGCATATGAAAATATGCCTATGCCCATGGGCAATGCCGGATTTTATATGAATGCTGGAGCAGGATGGGCTGTACCGATGATGCCAGGCACAGCAGTACCTATAAATGTGGGTATGGGTCAAGTGCCTAATATAGTAGCACCGATGGATGCCGGTATGGGTCAAGTACCTGGTATAACAGCACCGATGGATGTGGGTATGGATCAAGCGCCTGACATAGCAGTATCCATGAATCCTGCTATGGGTTCAGCACCTATGCCCATGCCCATAATGCCTTCTACACCTGTTAAGGGAGCACGTATATCTATGTCAATGCAGTCCCTAGATCCCAAGGTAGTAGAGCTGCTTACAGAAGTGATGGAAAATGAGCAAATGACAGCAAAATATTATGAAAAAATGATGCAGGCTCTAAAGGATGAAACAGGGAAAAAGATGTATAGAGAAGCCCGTATGGATGAAATAAAGCACTTTAAAATTATGCAGGAAATCTATTATCGATTAGCAGGAAGTAAGCCAGTCATCAAAAGTAAAGAACCCATAGGGTTAGGAGAGCTACGGAGTGAAGTAGAAAAGAGTATCATGGATAAAGTAGAGGTTGCAGATCTTATACGAAAGATATATTTTGTGTTAGAAGTACCAATACTCAAAGATATGGTATTTGAAGTACTCATGGAGAGTCAGGCGCACGCTATAAAATTTACATTTTTATATGGAAAAATGAGATAAGATATGGATTTTGATCATAGATAAAGCTCACAACCTGCAAAGGTTGTGAG
>CALKRZ010000071.1 GCA_937989765.1 uncultured Clostridia bacterium
AAGGAATAGATGAAATTAATCCATATATATGGACACCTAACAAGGGAGTGTAAATAGCTCTTTGTTTTG
Source organism: uncultured Clostridia bacterium (assembly GCA_937989765.1). GTDB lineage: Bacteria > Bacillota > Clostridia > Lachnospirales > CALKRZ01 > CALKRZ01. The sequence goes on from CALKRZ010000071.1 coordinate 70, forward strand.
TTCAAAGATAAAAGCAGCGTAATATTACGCTGCTTTTATCTTTGAAAGACAGATCCCCATCGTGTCTTTCTCTCCTCAATTTCTGAGGTAATCCGTATGCAAAGACCATATCCATTAGTCACCACTAAAAGATACTTAGTGATAGTATATCACTCCTAGGATATTTTCTAAATATTCCACGGTCTATTCTCATGAATTTCTATTATATTCTTGGATCACTCATATAGAACTAGGCACCTGTTGAAAATATAATCGGAAAGTGTGATAGTTCGATTAAAATATAATCGGGATATGTGATAGTTAAGACATATTTTTCCCATTTAGAAGTTACTTGTAAGTAGATATCACTTTCTATAAACCGCTATATTCCAATGGTTTGTTGAAGTAGGGTTAGACAACTAAAGTACTAAAAAATAAGGATTAAAGATATAATCGGAAAGTGTGATAGTTCGATTTTTGTACTTTAGTAATTCGTTGAACACGTTGAAATACAGACGTTTATCTATTAATATTCTTTAGGTTTTACCTATTCTATTTTATCTTTTAAAACCCAAAATGCTACTATTCCAAGCAATGTAACTATCACAACTTTCATATCTATTAATGCCTGGCTAAATCCCATGAGAAAAGACTGGCCAATTTCCCCGTCAGTGCCAAAAATAAAATATATGGATAGTGCTAACAACAGCAGTATTGTATAGACAACATGCTTTAGGATCATTCTTTCCATATGCCGGTATCCTCCATCATATATTCAGTAAGGGACATTCCCTGGATTTTTATGTTTCTTGCCAGTTCTCCAACGCCAGGATGTTCGATATATGGAAGATGCCTATTTCTTCCTATCCTTCTATACTTCCTTCGGATCCTCATATTATCCCTCCAGTGAATAGGATAAAAGGTATGCAGCTGCACACCTTTTACTTGGCCCCCTCCCGATTTTCAACACCTAAGCCTATAAACCTCTGTCCAGGCGTCTTCAGGATTACCCATATTATACCACTTTTTTTGTACAAGTTTAAGCATAGCCCCTTATATTATTTGTTTTTGTTTCCACATATATCATCTTTTTTTCTATGGGCATGAATCGAAATTTATTTCTAATATCCGTGGAGGTAAAGGGATCTCCATCTTTTTTTGAAAGAGATCCAATTAATCCCCATATAATTTCATTCTCCGTTACAGCTCCTGAGAAATAGCAGATCACATCTCCTTTACAGATAAAATACCTATGCTTACGATCCTGATTATATTTCAATGTCATATCATAGTTATTCTCCAGGGCAAAGTAGTTAAAGGTCAGTATCCTACTCTTCATTTCAGCATCTGCCAAGATGTTCATTTCAATATGTCTTTCTCCAGCTTTCTCCAGTAGATAGTATCCACCTGGCCCCAACTGATAAAAGTATCGATTAGCTGATCCATTTTTATCAGAACAAATCATCTCCGCAATGATATTATATTCACCGGCCTTTTTGATACAAGAGAGCCCAATTCGTTCTCCAGCCCTGGCCTCTAAAATAAATCGATCTACAAATATATACCTGCCCAGGATCCTGCAGATGTCTCCTATATTTTTGATTTGTTCCAAGTTCAGCATTGCATTTCTGAATAGATAGTCTATATCCGTTCTAGTTCCCTTTATGTTCATGCATCTGATCCTCCTAAGTAGATATAGGTTACAGAATCTCGACCATGGCCCAGCATTCGGCTGACCTCTAAGCGGGCTTGTTCCCTTTCTATGCCCTGTTCTCTTAGCTGCAGATAGGCTGCTCTCCCATAACTATGCCGTAGGCCATGAATAGTTAAAGCTCCTTTTTCACTGGTTCTCAGATTATGGCCTGTGGCGGATCGATCAGGGTCCTGGATGGCATCTCTATGGTTATAGATAAAATCCTGGATGGATCTTTCGAAGCTATGGATCTTATGGGCTTCCACATAGGCTTTTGGAGTGAAAACATAACCTTCTGATCTTACACGGTCCAGCTGCATTTGCAGAAAATTACTTGCTCTATCTGTCAGGGGTACATCCCTAGGTACACCCCCTTTTGTATTTTCTAAGTGAAGCTTTCCTGTTTCTATGGCCCTTTCTATGTCCGATCTTTTTAGGGTACAGGCTTCATCGAGGCGCATGCCTGTTGCTTTGATTACTTCTATGATCCTTGCAACTTCAGGACGTCCCAGCTCTATGGCCCTATCTTTCATATCATCAATTTCTCTTTCGCTCCAGGCGCGATCAGCGCGGCCGTCCGGTGTGGCAGCAAGGCCACTTTTTTGATTAAACTTTCTTGAGTCGGTCAATTCATACTTGGTATCCGGTGTATGATTATGAAAAAAACGGATGGCTGCTAAGTCCGTTTTGATGTACTTATCGGAGCAACCTGCTGCTTTTTTGTAATCTGCATAGGCCTTTAGGTGCTTATCCTGGATGTTGGATAATTTTTTGACGTGGAACTCCTTTGATACGTAGTGTATAAATCGCTTTTCTGCCTCTATATACCGCCATCGGGTTTCCATCCTGTTTTCATTCATGTTCCGCACAATTTTCTGCATCTGCTGCCCTAAATTATCTAAAGATCCATGGTCAGTTTTTTGCCAGGTAAATTTCACTTTTCACCACTCCTTTCCCTAAAAAAGCATAGAGATAGCCCAGTGTTTCGTATCCTATTTCCATAGTTTTTCTACACGAATGACTTTTCCTATGAAGTTCAATGGCTGCTTTTCTGCCCATTTCCGGTGGGGGTTTTCACCCCCACGCCCCCGTCTCTATCGACCTATGACGATAGAGACGGGGGCACAAAAGCAACATTGTCGCCTGCTTATGTTCAACACCATATGTCACACACCAGTATCCTGGCTGCATCGAAGATGCAGTGACAAAGCACATAGCCAATAGGCTGGCTTGGCATAGCCAAACCGGTGCTCCTTTGATATATTATCGCCTACATCTGGCGCTACAAAGATATTATGGGAGTATGGCCTGATCTTCAGACACTCCATCACGACTAGTCTCTAGTCTGGCTGCACTGCAGCTCCTGTTACTTTCCAAGGTAACCATCACAAATCCATGATCACCTGGATCCTCCGTAAGATCAATTTGCTAAGAAGATCATCCTAAAAAATCAATATTGATTGGTTTCAAAAAAACAAAAATAGCACGCAAAATCACAGTTCAAAAAACATCCTTCTGACAACTGTAATTCAGCCTGCTTTCGCAAACCTACGGGCATAGAATATTCTATGCTTCCCCTTAATGAATAGCTTTGTTGTAAAATCATCCTCCGCTTTCCCTGAGAAGGTACTTGCTTATATCAACAAATAACGGACCATTTTCCTTAAAAAGTACTTGGTCTGGCTTTCTTCAATGGATTACTCACCTTTTATTTGCTATTTATACTAAGGTAGCATAGGTGATTTTGAAATGTAAATACCCTAAATAAAACTTTTTTTAAATTTATTAGACAGAAAAAGTATGGAGAAATGCTATATAAAAGATAAATAAACCTTTTAACTACTTTTAACTACTTTTAACTACTTTTAGGCATAGTGGAACACTTGCAATAACTTGGATACAAGAATCAATCGACTACAAAAACTATGTGTATCGACTACAAAAACTATGTTATAATTCATCTATTTACACAGAACTTGAAAAAAATGTGTAAATAAAATATAATTACACATAGGAAAATTTAACAGTGTAAATAACAGGGGGAAAAGATGATTAAAAACATAATGGTAGTGAAGTCAAATAGACTTGTTGAGGCTCGGTATAAGCTAAATCTCAATGAGCAGAAGATCATTCTTTATGCTGTTGGAAAGCTTGATAGAAATAAAAACAAATTTAATATTTTAGAGCTTGATATAAGAGAATTTACAGAATTAATAGGTACAACTCATGAAAGATATACAGAAATACGAGAAATAGTAACCAACTTGATGGCTAAGCAAGTTAGAATAGATACTCTGGATAGAGATTTAGTAGCTAACTGGATAAGTTCTATTGAATACATAAAAGACACAGGAAAAATAGAACTAGAATTTTCAGAGAAACTAGTTCCTTACTTACTTCAGTTGAAAGAACAATTTACTACATATGAGTTGAAGAATGTATTGAACCTTAAAAACAAGTATGCAATTAGGATTTATGAGCTTTTGAAACAATATGAAAATATCAAATTCAGAGAGTTTGAGCTAGAGAAATTTAAAAAGATGATAGGCTGTGAAAGTAATCACAGTAGATTTAATAATTTCAGAGATCGGGTATTAGAACCGGCAAAACAGGAATTAGATAAACATACCGACATATCTTTTGAATATGAAAAAGTTGAAAAAGGGCGTAAGGTTACAGGAATTAAATTTACTATTAAGGGAAAAATCGATAAGCAAAAAGCTTTATTAGATGCAATCTACATAAATGGGGAAATTGAAGAAATCATAAATAAATCTGGCTTAGAAAATGAAAAATTTAGTACTAAGCAGGTTATGCAGTTATATGAAGTTGCTTGTAAGAAAACGGAAAGTGGCGATATTTGTACATATGAATATATAAAAATTAATTATAAAAATATGATTGATAAAGGAACAGTTAGAAATAAATTTGGCTACCTTAAAAAAGCATTGGAAGACGATTATGCAAGTGCAGCTGCCCAAATACAAATAGAATTTTTAATAGAACCAGAAGCTACAGCGTAGGAAAACCCCTTGGTAAATACCAAGGGGTTTTCTGTTCTCTAAAATTGTATTTAGGGAATTGTTAGTGTAGGAATCCTCCGTCAATCTAACTATAATTATTTTGCATAAATAATATTTATATTTACCTATTTCGACAAAAAACTATATAAAAAAATAATATAATAAATTCTTGTGAAAAAGATTTAAAAATAGTTTTGTGACTGAAAGGAAGTATGGGTAGGTGGATTTTTTTATATTGAAAGAATTAGAGGAACGAATAGAGCATGCTAGACGGCAACTACATGGACTAATAGATAAAAGTGAAGTATTAACAATGAATGAGATAGTAAATAAGAGCCAAGAGCTAGATATACTTTTAAGTGAATATAGTCTTCTTAAAGTGAAACTGCCTTTAATGAAATGATTAATACCATAGAATAGATGTCTCCGCAGGGATCTATTCTATGGTATTAATCTAGAATAAGAAGTATTCATGTACAAGTATTTTAAGGATCCCCACAGCCATTGAGTGACTTGAATTTCTAACTGCAAATATTGTCATGATATTTTCCTTTTCTGCCGAGTTGTTTTTAATGCGGATAAAGGTTTCCTGTATATCTTCAGTGGCAGGCAATATTCTTCTTTTTAAATTTAAATGCCTAGTGTCAAAGAAAAAATGTCTTCCGCAGCATGAACATTCCAATAAACATGATTGAAAGAATTCATCTATTATCATTAGGCTTTCTTCCTTACAGTGAATACAACGTACACTTTCCAAAGCTTGCATATATTCCTCCCAAATTAAGAAAGGCTTGTAGATGAGTAGTCATCCTGAAAAATGATAGGGCTTAAGGACTATCCCATTATAGATTATATAGGAAAAACTATCTATAAAAGTCCTAGAAAAATTTTTATTTTAAGAAGAATTAAGGAGGATTTTACAAATTTCGATAGAATATTACAAATTAACACAAAATATAGATGCAGATTTAACAACTGCATCGCCCTTTTTATCTTTGTAAAAGACCTAGAACCCCTCTAGGCTTTTTTACTTTAACTATGAGTGAAGGTCTTTCATTAAAGGAGAGTTAGTTTGTTTATGGGTGAGAAAAATTATGATGAACATCATGACACAATAAAAGAAATGTTAAAAACACTAAGTGAAGATGAAACGGATACCCATCTACTTCAGGACCTTGCAGATATAATCAGAGAGATAGCCTTCCTCAGGGAAAGAATTGAAAATATAAAAATAGAAATATTGAATACTGCCAATCGTGATGAATTAATTCATCTGCAGTATGACTGTGAAGATGCAGAGAATTTTCTGAAGAACTTAATGAAAAAGCTTGAGGTTGCAGATGCAAGATATATGTATTTTAGAATCTATTTGAGAAAACATAGTTATAGATAAACAATAAAAGGAGCTAATATATTAGCTCCTTTATAAATTCAATCCCATATAAGCATCATTGATCTCATCCTGGGTGATTCCTAAATATCTTTTGGTAACTGTTAAACTGCTATGGTTTAATACTTCCATGATGATCGGCAGCGGCACACCGCTCTTCCATGCCCAATAGCCCCAGGTCTTTCTCAGGGTATGGGTACCAATGTTTCCCGTAACCCCCACAGCCTTACATGCATCGTTTATCGTACGCCACGCCATAGATCGTGATATGGCGCTCATATTTCCTTTTCTAGAGGAAAAAATTGGACAAGCATAGTCTAGGTTTATTTCGTCCTTTAAAAGCCGTTTTAGACCATCCTGGGCGTTCTCGTTAATAGGGAATCGCTTTTCCTTTCCCGTCTTCCCTTCTCGAATATAAATGTGGTCTTTGAACTTCTTTTTCTCATCTAGGACATCACTCCAGGTGAGACCTAGAAGATCTGAAACCCGAAGACCGGTGTTGATCCCCAAAACGAATAGGGCGTAGTCTCGGATCTTCCCAGCTCCCAATAGATATTTCTTGATGGCATCAATCTTTTTCTTATCTCGAATGGGCTCCACTGTGTTCATGTATCCAGCTCCTTTTCCAACAACATCTTATCTATAAAAACTAATACCAGGATTTTTCATTGGTCACGTGCAGCCATTCATTTCTTCCTTGATGCTCATATTCAAAGCGTAAATAGTTCTTGCTTTCGCTTTCTATGACTTCAAGATGCTCGTAATCTTCATCTTTCCATGTACGGTGAACAGATTTAAGACCGTTTCTATCGAGGGCATATATGATGCCACCAACCACCATATAGTGATCATCTTCAGGACGCTCTTTTGCCAGATAGTCTACATCTTCAACGTAATAAATCCCACTTGGAACTAAAGTAGCCCTGGACTCTAGGCCAAAAGCATTGAAGATATTTAAAATAAACTTCTCATAAACCAGTCTATGTACATCATCAAGGCGGTTATATCCACCAACGGCCTTAAAATTAATACCATGGACCTTTAACAAATCATCTGTGCTTTTGAGCTTGTAATCGGTCAGTCCGTTGGCCTTATACAGGTTTTCAATTTGAGATTGATTCATCATAGTACCTCCCTTTTCATATGCAACATATTATACTCGTATCATATAATATGTTGCATTCAAAAACAAGAAAAGAAAAAGGTGATTATAAAAATCACCTTGGCGCGCTCAAATACTCTGGGCGGGAAAAAGCCGTCGAGAAAATTTTGCACGCTTTGCGCATTGGCTTTGAACAAGGCTGCCCTTCTGTCACCATGCTTCCAGCATCAGCCCTTCTGTCACCATGCTTCCAGCATCAGCCAGCAA
>CALKRZ010000072.1 GCA_937989765.1 uncultured Clostridia bacterium
ATGGATGAAATCATACTACAACCAAAGCTAGAACCAAAGCTAGAACCAAAGATAGAACCAAAGCTAGAACCAAAGATAGAACCAAAGATAGAACCAAAGATAGAACCGAAAATAAACCCTATAATAGAATCAAATACAAAAATTGAACAGAAAAAAACGAAAGTATATCTTCCAGTACCCATCATCATGCAAAAGCCCGAACTGCCAAACGGGTGTGAAATTACTTCATTAACGGCTGTTCTTCACTATCATGGGTATGCCGTAAAGAAAACCCATATGGCAGATGTATATTTGCCGAAACAGACATTCTACTATAAAGAGGGAAAACTCTATGGAGCAAATCCCTATAAAGCCTTTTCTGGAGATCCTAGAAATACCCAAGGGTGGTTTTGTTTTGCGCCACCCATCGTGAAATCAGCCAAGAGTTATTTTGATGCTGTCAAATCCAATAAAAAGCCAGTGGATCTCAGTGGGAGTAAAAAGGAAGTGATCATAGAATACCTTGACAAGGGCAATCCTGTGGTGATCTGGGTCACACTGGGGCTACAAAAACCAAATAGGACATATTCTTGGTATCTAAGTGATACGGATCAAAAATTCAATGCACCCAGAAATCTACACTGTGTTGTAATCACTGGATATGAAAAGGATAAGGTGCATGTGATGGATCCACTACGAGGACAAGTAACATATCCTGTAGATACATTCTTTCAAAGTTATTATGACTTAGGAAGCCATGCAATGACGATAGAACCTTGAGAAAGGCACTGAATAAGAGCCATACGACACAATTCCGCAATGCTTGACAGCCCTATAGGATTACAGTATACTAAAATCGATCTTTCTATAAAGGGGCTCAATAGAATTATTTTGAAGGGTGATTACTATGTGCGGTTTTGTTGGCTTTGCGGATACTACGGTATCTATTGATACAGTCAAAACGATAAATGATATGATGAATGCAATTGTTCATAGGGGACCTGACCACGCAGGAGTTCATACAGATGAGGCGGTTACATTTGGATTTAGACGTCTTAAGATCATTGATCTATCTGATGAAGCCAGTCAACCTCTATATAATGAAGATAAAAGCTGTGTGTTGGTCTTTAATGGAGAGATCTATAACTATCAAGAGTTAAGAGTGATTTTGCAGGAAAAAGGCCATATCTTTAAAAGTCAATGTGATAGTGAAGTACTCATTCATGGATATGAAGAGTATGGTGTAGATGTATTAAACAAGCTGCGAGGCATGTTTGCCTTCGCTATATGGGATATCAAAAATGAAGTGATTTTTATAGCGAGAGACTTTCTTGGGATTAAACCCTTATACTATACGCAAAATACGGAGGATCACTCTTTCCTATTTGGATCAGAGATCAAATCCTTTTTGCCACATCCTTCTTTTAAAAAAGAGCTTAATAAGGATGCCTTAAAACCATATCTAACTTTTCAATATTCCGTGCTAGATGAAACATTTTTTAAAGGGGTATATAAGTTAAAGCCTGCTCATTATTTGCTATATAAAAAAGGCGAGATCAAGATACAAAGATACTGGGATCCGCGATTTGATGAGAAAGAAAATACCCTAGAATATTATGTGGAGCAGATCAAACAAACGATGGAAGAGTCTGTTCAATACCATAAGATCAGTGATGTAAAGGTAGGATCATTCTTATCTGGTGGGATCGATTCTAGCTATATCGCGGCTCTACTCAAGCCGAATAAGACATTTTCTGTAGGATTTGATCAGTATGAAGCCATGTTCAACGAAACCAATCTAGCAAAAGAGTTGTCTGATATCTTAGAGATCGATAACTACAAAAAAATGATCAGTGCAGATGAATGCTTCGACATGCTGCCTACCATTCAATATCATATGGATGAACCACAGTCCAATCCTTCCTCTGTGCCTTTATACTTTTTGGCAGAACTAGCCAGCAAGCATGTCACGGTAACTTTATCGGGTGAGGGTGCGGATGAAATATTTGGAGGATATGTTTGGTATCAGATCTCTCGTAAAATGAGTATGTACCAAAAAATACCGTATAAGATTCGTCGATCGATTTCTACGCTAGCCAAAACCCTGCCGGAGAATAAACTGACTACCTTTTTGGTAAAAGGTGGACAAAGGATAGAGGAAAAGTTTATCGGTCAGGCAAAGGTTTTTGAAGAAAAGGATGCGCTAGATATATTAAAAGATGAATATAAGAAGGGTCCATCCATATACAAAATCACCCAAGAAATATATGATCGTGTTCCAGATCAAGATGATGTAACCAAGATGCAGTATCTGGACTTAAATCTTTGGCTCCCAGGGGATATACTGCTTAAAGCAGATAAGATGAGTATGGCTCATTCCATTGAACTTCGAGTTCCTTTTTTGGATAAAGAAGTCATGAGCACCGCTTCACAAATACCAAGCCCTTACCGTGTAAATCATACCAATACCAAACATGTACTACGCCAAGCAGCCAAAGAAGTACTGCCAAATGAGTGGGCAGATCGTCTCAAAGTAGGCTTTCCAGTACCCATACGGCATTGGTTCCGAGAAGAAAAATACTATAAGATCGTAAAACAGCTTTTTGAATCAGACATGGCCAAAGAGTTCTTTGATACGGAAGCCTTGGTAAAATATTTGGACGATCACTATACCAGTAAAAATAATCATGCTAGATATATATGGACAGTATATGTGTTCTTAATATGGTATAAGAAGTTTTTTGTAGAGCTATAGGGTGTACTAGTATTGCAAGAGCAAAATTAAGGCAACAAAAGAAATATTAACAGTAAAGCTACAATCAACAACCACCTTAAGATTATGTGGAAAAATCAATATAGAATTCTCAAATATCTATTTTTGATTTAAGAGCATACTATTAGGAAGTTGGGACGGGTAGTAAGACTAGAAAAAGCTATGAAGCAATGCTTCATAGCTTTTTGTCATGAAACAAGCTTTATATGCATAATTTGGTATCAAGGGGAGGGGGGAAGTTATGATTGTATTGGTAAAAAAAAATAATGTACTACTTGGAATTTTGATCTGTGTCATGATATATATGGTGTATTCGGTATATACTCAAAAATCGGTCAGCACCTTTGCGCTGCCTACTTCTAAACGAGTAATTGTCATTGATGCAGGTCATGGGGGCAGAGATCCAGGCAAGGTGGGTGCATCAGGGGCTTATGAAAAAGATCTAAATCTAAAGATTGCAGCAAAGCTTCAGGCGTATTTAGAACAAAGTGGTTCCTATGTTTTGATGACACGGATTGATGATGAAGGTCTATACCAAGAATCTGATCCTAATAAAAAACGTGCAGATTTAAAGCATAGAAAAGAAATTATTAATAGAGGGCAAGCAGATATTATGATCAGTATTCATCAGAATAGTTTTGTAGAGTCAAAGTATAAAGGCGCGCAGGTATTTTATCATAATAGCTCTGCAGAAGGAAGGAAGATGGCACAGTATATTCAGAATGAGATCAAAACCTTTGTAGATCCTGGTAATAACAGACAGTCAAAAGCCAATACAGATTATTATATATTAAAGACAACGGAGATACCTGCTGTGATTGTAGAATGTGGATTTTTATCGAATGAACAGGAAGAAGCAAACTTGAATACTGAGCAATATCAAGAAAAGATCGCGTGGGCGATCTATATGGGATTAGTAAAATATTTTCATAGTGCAGGGGCAGAGACAAGTTGAAAAATATACATAGAATATTTGATAAAAAGGATATAATAGTCCTTTTTATTTTTTTTGGAACAAAATAGAATAATAGACCAATTGTAAATTATAACTCATAATATGTTGACTTTATAGACAAGACAATTTACTATATTTAGTATAAGAATACTTGTTTATAGATAGACTGGGGATTTTTACAATAGAAAAAACTGTAAAACATAAAGGGGGTAGTATGTGTGCAGAGAATCCGACGTGTGACTGTTGACTGTTTAGAGCAAGGCATGGTATTGGGGAGAACCTTGGATGCCAAAATTGGCAGCAAGCTTTTAGAAAAAGGGTCAAAGCTTGATAAGAAAACGATAGACCGTCTTCAAAGTATGAACTTTGAAGATCCTATTTATATTTTGGAATATATAGAAGAAGATACGGTATCTACTGAGGTAAGGAACCTGCCTGTATTTGATGAAGTATTGTTTCAGTTTTATGTACAGCAGGCATTGGAACAGATGCAGCTATTGACTGGAAATGTGCGACTAGAACGAGCATTTAGACTCGATAATCTGATTGAGACGATGGGTATGCTGCTACAACAGATCTATGCTAAAGGGAATCCGCTATATTGTATGGAGTATATACGCACGCAGGATAAATATCATATTACTCATCCCATCAATGTATGTGTGCTATCAACTTTATTAGGAGAATGGCTTTATTTATCGGACGTAGATCGGCAGCAGCTGACATATAGTTCACTTTTGTTTGATTTGGGTAAAAGTAAAATCCCTCTAAAAATTTTAAATAAGCCGAATAAGCTTACACCGGAAGAATTTGAGGTCATAAAGCAGCATCCGATCTATAGTTATGAATTGGTAAAGGATTGGACTCATTTTACTGAGGCTATGGGATATGGTATTTTGATGCATCATGAAAAAGAAAATGGAAAAGGCTATCCCTATGGAATCACGGGTGAGGAGATTCATTTTTTTGCTAAAATTATTGCAGTATCGGATATGTATGATGCAATTACCTGTGATCGCGCTTATAGTGAAAAGATATCTCCCATTCGTGCAGCGGAAACATTAGTACAGCAGAGTTTTTTAAGTGTAGATCCAGAGGTAGCCCAAACCCTTTTATCTAAGTTTAAAGGATTTTATGTAGGCACTAGAGTTGTTTTGAATACAGAAGTCATGGGAAAAGTGATTTATCTTCCACCGAATATGGCTACCCGTCCTTTGATAGAATTAGAAGATGGGAAATATATAGACTTAAATAAAGATGAAAATAGGCATATCAGTATCATGCAGCTGCTGCCATGATACTAAGGCAACTTCAAAAAAAAACTTTGCAATCTGCTGGTCTATTTTGCGTCATACTGCGTCAGCAGAACCCGCTGATAGCCCAACTAGCAACGGAACCTGCTTCCTTGTCTGACATAAAATATCCACAGCATCTTTGCAAAGTTTTTTCTTTCAGTTGCCTAATGCTGCGAGTTGGAAGAGGATTACATATAATATTTAAGAAAATATAAAGGAAAATAATTGCATAAGATAAAATTGTGGTATAATACTAGTGTAGTCAAAAGATACATATTTTTTGGCAGCACATTAAAATAAAAAATAAAAAATAAAGGAGAATGAAAATGACGGATCATAACGTTGATTGTGGATGTGACCACGGTCATGATCATGACTGTGGATGCGACCATGATCATGACCTTCAGACATTACGTATTATCCTAGATGATGATACAGAAGCAGAATGTAATGTACTAGGTATTTTTGAAATGAATGACAAAGAGTATATTGCGCTTGTGCCTCAAGATGATGAAACTGTACTTCTATACGAATACAGTGAGAATGAAGAGGGTATTGAACTAAAGAATATTGAAAATGACGACGAATTTGAAGCCGTATCTGAAGCATTCTTTTCCGTTTTTGGAGACGAAGATGAAGATGCAGAAGAAGATGAAGAAGAACTGAGCGAAGAATAAAAAGAATGTATTGTATCATCAAAGAAGGTGTGGGAAAAGACACATCTTTTTTTGTATTTCCCTTACCACATACTTTTTCTGAGATTCGATTTTTATTGAATTTTCTACCCAAATTTGGTAAAATGAAATTACTATATTGACAAGGGGGCGAAAATATGATCAATAGCATTATCCAGACGTATTACTCACCCGTTGGATTTAAGGATCTGAATAAAGCAGATAAGTCTCGTCCTACACAAAAAGTCAATACAGTGGATCACAAAGCGCTCTACTCTATCTATTTAAATAAATCATGGAAAAAAGAAATTACTGGATATGTACATTCTCTCTATCATCATATGGCCCATCTAAAGGATTCCTCTAGTGAATTAATGGGGGATGTAGAAGATTCGGTTTTCTCCTTGAAAGAAATTGTCAGTAGTAACCAAGAGGTTTTAGAGGGAGAGTTCATTGGAAATGGCAATATCCATAAAGCAGATATTGAAATCATAGAGTTAGCCATGCCACAGCAAAATCGATCTAAGCCCTTTGTAAGAAGACAATTTAATGGATTTGAAGAAGGACTAAACAGCTTTACTATCCATACAGACGCTGGAGATACGCAGATCAAAGCATTTATTCGCTTTAATCAGACCAATGAACAGGTGCTGAAATCTTTTTCCCAAAAAATCAATCAAGCGCAGATGCATATTCAGGCACACATTCAGACGAATAAAGATGGAAATATATGCATGGAACTGACATCTAAGCATACAGGCAATCATCAGCGCTTTACCATAGAAGAACAAACAGGAAATTTTGTTTCGCAGTCTGGAATCAATGCAATCACACAAAAATGCAGAAATGCTGTCTTTAAGATCAATGGGGAAGAGGAAACATCTTCTTCTAATCAAGTGTCTAAAGAAGAACAGGATATATACATAAATCTGAAGGCACCTGGAAAAGCAAGTCTATCTGTAGTCCATGATTTCAAAGAAATCTATCATACGATTGAGACTTTCATACAGGATTATAATGATGCCCTTCAGTTTACGGGGGAACAGGATGATAGCCAGCATATATCTGGGTTTACTCACTTACTCCACAAAACTATAGAGCATGAAGCACCTCATCTACGCCAGATCGGCATTATGCAGCAGGAGGATGGGACATTGGCTATAGAGCAAGAAACACTTACTTCAATACTTCAAAAAAACATCTCAGCTGTTAAAAATATCTTGGGTGGGGTACGAGGTGTAGCGGCTAAGATTTATGATATTGCGCAAGATATTTCATCGGAACCCATGGTAAAGTATATGGACTTCCGCAATCTCAAATATAATTATAGCTATAACTACGCAAATATTCTACAGCATAAAAACCCTTTTCAACTGATCGAATCAGGGTTACTTGTAGACATTGCAATATAACCACTGATATATGACCTCCACTTTTATAAGTGGAGGTGGAATACTTTGCTGTATACAAAAAGACCATAGAAGCTATGGTCTTTTTGTATACAGCAAAGTATTCCCGCTTTTACCTTCTTGTACAATTGCCTCCATTTTTTTGAGGCAGTAAATGATCTTTTGGGCTGTATTAAGAGGTATATGTAGGGTTTCAGACAGATGCTTGCTAGAAAAAGGTGTGGGTAGTGTATCTGGCAGAAAGCCTAGAAAGTCCTCAGGGCAAGTAAAAACTTGATGCCCCACAACACTTAGGAGTCTTCGGTCAATAATACTCTCACCCTTCCTTCGCCAGCTGCCTTTTCCATTAGGGCAGCGTATTTCTTCTACCTCTACCAAGAGTACTTCTAGTGAAAAATTGGGGTCAATGAGTAAAGTGGGTATTCTGATCAATTCTTTAAAAAGTTCATAGATCTTTCCGCGCTTGGGGGATTTTCGTCTAGAGATTTGTGTGAGCGTTTTGGGATCTAGGCGTACGATCCATTTGGTATGAGGGATGGGATATAGAAGCCGTATGGGATGATTTTTGACTAACTGCTGTAATTTCTTTCGAATAGAGCCGAAATTACCTGTTTGGATTTCGATTAATAGATCTCCCCGTACAATATCTATGATCGATCGGTCTACTTTGACCTCGAAACGATCTTCGGGCTTAGCATAATATGCCTTGATCCCAGCATGGAGGGAGCCTTCATTTTGTAGGTTGATACCGGATTCTTCTGCAACAATGAGTATTTCTGATGATTTTTCCATAGCATCCCCCGATGATCATGATATACCTATGGTACTAAATCATAAATCTTTTTGCAAGGCAAAAAACTGTTTACAATTTTATAAAAATAGAATATACTATATATAACTTTATATGTTATGAAAATCTATGATTGAAGAGAGTACTTTATGGAGCATGTTGCAGCGAGCCAGCGGCGGTGAGAGGTCTGGTACAAAGCACCTTAAAGGAATGGGTTCAGGAGATGCTAGGCGAATAAGGCATAGGAATAAAATAACTATGAGAGTAACAGTTATTTTTCCCATACCTAAGTAGCTGATGCCGTGTCCTCACGTTACAGAGGCAGGATATCGAGTTTTTTACTCTGTATCCCTAGGAGAGAGTTACACTGTATAATTGGGTGGTTCGCGAATCAGTATTTCGTCCCAAGATGAAGTGCTTTTTTTATTGCCATTTTTACAGTATTACTAATTTGGGTGGTACCGCGGAATATAGACCATTTCGTCCCAGAGCATGGGATGATGTGGTCTTTTTTTTAGTTGATTTTTATAGATCTGTTTTTTAGAAGAGAGGAAGATCGGGATGAAAAATAAAGTATTGATTCCATATACCAAAGTACTTTCAGGAGATACGGAAACTCCTATCACTTTATATCAGAAATATGTAGGCAAAGAGATCGGATTTCTTTTGGAAAGCAAAACCGAAGGAAAGGGACGATATTCTTTTCTAGGCAAAAATCCCTATGCAATCATCAAGGGACGAGAGAAGATTATGATTACACAGCAGGATGAGGAACTTTGCATGGAAGGTAAAGCCTTAGAAATCATTAAAGCGTATATGAGTCGCTTTGAAGTACGAGGCGGGGACGCTACTATGTTTATCGGAGGCGCTGTCGGAACGGTAGCATATGATGTGATCCGTCAGTATGAAAAGCTTCCTGCTATCAGTGATGATATTCTAAAAACCCCCGATGTGTATATGATGGTAGTGCTTCAGTTTATCACCTATGATCACTATCATGGGCGCATTATTTTGACCGTATTAGAAGAAGAATCAGAAGAAGGATCAAAAAGAGCAGATGCTCAGCTTAGTCAGATGGAAGAAGAGATTCAGGCACCCTATGAACTGCAATCCGATTCTCAGGAGCATATGGCTTTACGTATTCAGTCCAATATGACCAAAGAGGAGTATATGCAAAAAGTAAATAAAGCAAAGGAATATATATATGAAGGAGATATATTTCAAGTAGTCCTCTCACAGCGGTGGACGGTGGATACAAAGGAAGATCCATTTGTACTGTATCGGAGGCTACGAGCTGTAAATCCTTCACCTTATCTTTTTTACTTTAATTTTGGGGATGAGCAAGTGGCAGGAAGTTCACCAGAAATGTTGGTAGAAGTACGAGGAAATACAGTCTATACTTGCCCCATCGCGGGTACGCGAAAAAGAGGTAAGAATGAAAATGAGGATAGGGTGCTAGCAGAGGAACTGGGAAATGATCCTAAAGAGCAAGCAGAGCATGTGATGCTCGTAGATCTGGCTCGAAATGATATGGGACGGATTGCGGCAATAGGTACAGTACAGGTAGTAGACTTTATGAAGGTACATTATTACTCCCATGTGATGCATCTAGTATCCTTAGTACAAGGAAAAAAACGCGAAGGACAGGACAGCTTCTCCATATTAGCTTCTTTTCTACCAGCAGGCACTTTATCAGGTGCCCCAAAAATTCGAGCCATGGAAATCATCGAAGAACTAGAGCCAGAGCGGAGAGGATTGTACGGGGGAGCCGCAGGATATTTCGGATTTAATGGAGATATGGATATGTGTATAGCCATTCGTACCATGGTGATCCGTGGAGAAAAGGTGTATATGCAAGCAGGGGCTGGCATTGTGGCAGATTCGGATCCAGAAAAAGAGTATGAAGAAAGTGAAAATAAAGTAAGGGCATTACTCAATGCCATCGGAAAGGGAGGAATAGTATGATTTTACTCATTGATAATTATGATTCTTTTACCTATAACTTATATCAATATCTAGGTGAACTTCATAAAGAGATCCAGGTAGTACGTCATGATGAAATATCTATACAGCAGATCAAAAGCTTATCCCCACAGTGCATTGTATTATCTCCTGGACCAAAGACTCCTACAGAAGCGGGGATTTGTATGGAGGTAGTGCAGCAGCTTTCAGGGATGATTCCTATATTAGGCATTTGTCTAGGACATCAGTGTATTGCAGCCTCTTTTGGCGCTACCGTGACCTATGCAAAAAAACTATACCATGGAAAGACCTCTATGGTCACGCATACAGGGACGGGGATCTTTAAAAATCTGCCCAATCCGATGGAAGTAGCCAGATATCACTCCCTAGCCGTGCTGCCTCATACGCTGCCAGAAGAGCTTATCGTTACAGCCCAAACAGAGGATGGCGAGGTAATGGCAATCACCCATAAGACCTATCCTTTGGTAGGATTACAGTTTCATCCAGAATCAATTTATACCCCTGAGGGGAAACAACTGATCAAGAACTTTTTGGAAGGGGTGAATGCATATGTTATACAAACAAATGGATAAATTACTAGAAGGCAGTCACCTTACAGAAGAAGAGATGACCGATGCTATGGAAGCCATCATGGAAGGAGAAGTGCCCGAAGTAGTACTGGGCAGTTTTCTTACGGCACTGCGGATCAAAGGAGAAGGGATTACCGAATTGACCGCGGGAGCCAAGGTCATGCGGAACAAAGCAGAAAAGATGGAACTAGCAGGATTATACACGGTGGATACTTGTGGTACAGGTGGGGATTGCGCAGGTACGTATAATATTTCTACGGCGGTAGCTTTTATCGCAGCCGCAGCAGGAATCCATGTGGCAAAGCACGGCAATCGTTCCGTTTCTAGCAAAAGTGGTAGCGCGGATGTACTAGAGGCGCTGGGTGCTGTGATTACGCTATCTCCACAGCAAGTAGCTAGTTCTGTACACAAGCATCATATCGGTTTTTTGTTTGCACCCGTATTCCATAAAGCGATGAAGCATGCCATAGGTGTCCGAAGAGCCTTAGGATTTCGCACTGTATTTAATATGCTAGGACCTCTTACCAACCCTGCAGAAGCCAAAGGACAGGTTATGGGCGTATATGATCAAAGTCTTACAGAGGCGATGGCAGCAGTGCTGAAAAACCTAGGCACGGATCATGCGCTTGTCGTGCACGGTATGGATGGACTGGATGAGATCACCACTACAACGCAAACCAAGGTTACAGAATTAAAGGATGGCATATTGCATACCTATTATATAACTCCAGAGCAATTTGGGATGAGTAGAAGTAACTTGGAAGACTTGCGAGGGGGCAGTGCAGTAGAAAATGCAGCTATCATCAGAGCACTCCTGCAAGGAGAACAGGGACCCAAGCGAGAAATTCTTCTGCTAAATAGTGGGGCAGCACTGTATGTAGGCAAAAAGGCGAACAGTCTTGGTGATGGAATCAAGCTAGCAGCCACATTGATCGATACGGGAATGGCAATGGAAAAAATGAATGAATATATCGACTTTACCAAAAGTATTGCAAGTTAGGGCATAAGATGGTATCATTAGCAAAAATATTCAACCAATAGAAGGAGAGATAAATATGATCGTAGTCATGAAATCCAGCGCAACCACAGAACAAATAGAAAAGGTAGAAAACCGTTTGATAAGATTAGGATTTAAAACCCATCCTATTCATGGAGAAAAAAGTACAGTTATCGGTGCGATTGGAGATAAAACTGTGTTAAGCCAAGAATCCATCATCAATATGGATGGAGTAGAAACCATCATGCCTATTACAAAGCCTTATAAACTCATTAGTAGAGAACTTGTCAAAGGGAATACTACGGTCACTGTAGGAAATGTCCTCGTAGGAGGAGATGAAATCATCCTTTTTGCAGGACCTTGTGCCGTAGAAAGTGAAGAACAATATATTACCTCAGCGCTCAAGGTGAAAGAAGCAGGCGGGCACATTTTACGAGGGGGTGCTTTCAAACCTCGTACATCTCCTTATGCTTTTCAAGGACTAGAAGAAGCAGGACTGAAGATCATGGCCCAAGCAAGAGAAATCACAGGGTTACCTTTTGTAACAGAAGTAGTGGATACGCGTGATGTAGAGTTAGTCGCAAAATATGCCGATATGATTCAGATCGGCGCTCGTAATATGCAGAACTTTAGACTGCTGACAGAAGTAGGGAAAACTAAAAAACCCGTATTATTAAAAAGAGGCTTGGCTGCGACTATAGAAGAATGGTTAATGTCAGCAGAATATATTATCGCAGAGGGCAATGCAGATATTATCCTTTGTGAAAGAGGAATTCGTACCTATGAAACCACCACCAGAAATACACTTGATATCAGTGCGATCCCTGTGATCAAAGAATTAACCCATCTGCCCATCGTAGTAGATCCAAGTCATGCGACAGGAAAACGTCAATGGATCCCAGCTCTATCGAATGCGAGTATCGCAGCAGGAGCGGATGGTCTTATTATCGAAGTGCATCATAACCCTTGTGAAGCCCTATGTGATGGACCACAATCTCTAGATCCTGAGCAGTTTAGGAGTGTCGTAAAAGCACTTAAGCCTATTGCAGCGGCGGTAGGACGAAAGCTATGAGTATTCTCCACGACATCGTAGAGAAAAAAAAGCAGACACTGGCTCTTCAAAAAGAAAATGCACAAATTGATATATGGGAGCAAACGATCCAAGGCATGCCCAAGCCGCCTAGTTTTTATGAGGCGATAGCAAAAAAAGGTCTGTCCATCATTGGGGAGATCAAAAAAGCATCTCCCTCCAAAGGTATTATAAGAGAAGATTTTGACCCAGTAGAACTAGCGAGAGAGTATGGAGATGTGGTAGATGCCTTATCTGTATTAACAGAAGAGCATTTTTTCATGGGAAGCCCCACATATCTACAGCAAGTTCGTCAAGTGACGGCGCTCCCTCTTCTTCGAAAGGATTTTATCATTGATCCGATACAGATTTATGAAGCCAGAATACTAGGCGCTAGCTGTATACTCCTCATTACAGCCATATTATCAGAAGAACAACTGAGAGACTATATAAAGCTAGCTACAGCGCTACAAATGGATGCGCTCGTAGAAGTCCATACAGCAGCAGAAGTAGAAAAAGCACTGGCAGTGGGGTCC
This sequence comes from uncultured Clostridia bacterium, assembly GCA_937989765.1. Taxonomy (GTDB): domain Bacteria; phylum Bacillota; class Clostridia; order Lachnospirales; family CALKRZ01; genus CALKRZ01. Next base: position 13,030 of record CALKRZ010000072.1, read on the forward strand.
AAGATCATAGGCATTAACAACCGCAATCTGGAAGATTTTTCGATCACCCTAGATACGACGATACAATTACGACAGAAGATTCCACAGGATATACTTATTATCAGCGAAAGTGGTATTGATTCACAAAAAGACCTGATGACTTTAGGTGCAGTGCATATAGATGGCATACTGGTAGGCGAAAGCTTTATGAAGGCACAGAGTATCACAGAGAAGGCAGAGGAGTTTAGACGAGGATACGATAGCACAAAGTAAGATTTGTGGTGCGTATGATTTCTCAGTGGATAAGGGGTGGTCAAGATATGGTAGTGCAAATTAAGATCTGTGGACTACGTACGATAGAAGATATACAGATGATCAATGAACTAGATGTACAGTATATCGGATTTGTGTTTGCACCCAGCCGACGACAGATCACACCTGAACAGGCTCAAAAAATGAGAAAAGAGGTAAGGCGAGACATCCAGACGGTAGGGGTATTCGTCAATACTCCTGCTGTGGAAGTCAATCGCATTGCAGAAATAAGTAGACTAGACATTGCCCAACTCCATGGGGAAGAGTCACCAGAAGCATGTACCAAGGTTCATATCCCCGTATGGAAAGCCATCGCAGTAAAGGACACACAAAGTTTTAGCAGTATGGATCAGTATCGCAGTGCGCAGGGCTTTGTACTAGATACGTATAGCAAAGAGGCAAAAGGGGGAACGGGTAAAACCTTCTCATGGGAATGGGCGGCAGGGCTGTCAGAAAAGCATTGGATCATTTTGGGCGGTGGACTCCATGCTCAAAATGTGCAGCAAGCCCTCCAAAGGGTAGCCCCTCAGATCGTAGATGTAAGCTCAGGGGTAGAGAGCGAAGGAAGAAAAGACAGAGAAAAAGTCTGTCAGTTTGTGAGGAAGGTGAGAGAATATGAAGCTAGATAGGAAATTTGGAAGCTTCGGAGGACAGTATGTACCAGAAACACTGATGAATCCGCTGATCGAATTAGAGGAAGCATTCAAAGAATACTGTAGTACAGAAGCGTTTCAGAAAGAATATATGTATTATCTCAAACAATATGTAGGCAGACCCACCTCTTTATATTTTGCAGAAAAATTAACCCGTACATGTGGGGGTGCTAAGATTTATCTCAAACGTGAGGATCTAAACCACACAGGCGCACACAAGATCAATAATGTCATCGGACAACTCCTACTTGCCAAAAAAATGGGTAAAACCAAAGTCATCGCAGAAACAGGAGCAGGACAGCATGGCGTTGCCACTGCGACTGGGGCGGCATTATTTGGAATGGAATGCACTGTATTTATGGGAGAAGAGGACATCGAAAGACAGCGGCTGAATGTATTCCGAATGGAGCTTTTGGGTGCTACAGTCCAACCAGTAAGCTCAGGCACAAAAACCTTGAAAGATGCTACCAATGAAGCGATTCGGGAATGGGTCAGATGTGCAGAGGATACCTTTTATGTCATCGGATCGGTAGTAGGCCCTCATCCCTATCCCACGATGGTACGTACCTTCCAAAAAATCATTGGAGAAGAAACAAAAAAGCAGATCATGGAAGCAGAAGGAGCACTCCCCCAAGCACTGATTGCCTGTGTGGGAGGAGGAAGTAATTCTATGGGACTTTTTTATCCATTTATCAAAGATACGACGGTCAAAATGTTCGGGGTAGAAGCAGCAGGGCACGGCATAGAAACTAAACAGCATGCAGCCGCCTTTGCAGAAGGACGAGTAGGCGTACTGCACGGAATGAAAACCTACCTCCTACAGGATGCAGAAGGGCAGATCCTACCCGCCCATTCCATCTCCGCAGGGCTAGACTATCCAGGGGTAGGGCCAGAACATGCCTATCTATATGAAAACAAACGAGTAGAGTATACATCCATCACAGATACAGAAGCCATGGACGCTTTTCAACTGCTCGCTAAGCAAGAAGGCATTATCCCAGCTATAGAAAGTGCCCATGCCATCGCTTATGGCTGCAAATTGGCACCCAGTATGCAGGCGGATGAAGTCATCGTGATCTGTCTGTCTGGCAGGGGAGACAAGGATGTGCATACAGCGGCACAGTATCTAGAAAGTACGAGGGTATAAGGAGGGGCGATATGAATCGTATAGAAATGCAGTTCAAAAAGCTTAAAGAAAAAGATAAGAAGGCTTTGATCACCTATATTACAGCAGGAGACCCTGATATTCATACTACAGAGCAGCTGATCTATGCAAAGGAGCGGGCAGGAGCGCATATTATTGAGATCGGCATCCCTTTTTCTGATCCCTTGGCAGATGGCCCTGTGATTCAACGTGCCGCACAGAGAGCACTAGAGCGGGGCATTACCCTGCAGCAGATCTTTGACTGTGTAGATAGCGTGCGCGCTCATACGCAGATCCCCTTGGTTTTTTTAGTGTACTATAATACGATACTGGCATATGGTGTAGGTGCATTTATCAATAAATGTGAACAAACAGGTATAGATGGACTGATTATTCCTGATCTACCCCTAGAAGAAAGAGAAGAAATCCTACCTGCTATTCAAAACTCCGCGGTGGCATTGATTCCCCTAGTATCCATTACTTCAAGAGATAGAATCTCCGCTGTCGTACAAAATGGGCGGGGATTCGTATACTGTATATCTTCCCTCGGAGTTACGGGTGTGCGCCAAGATTTTAGAGAAGATCTGAATGAATTTTTAGGTGCTGTCCGTCAAGCGACAGACTTGCCTTTAGCGATTGGATTTGGCATATCTACGAGAGAAGATATAGAGAGATTTAGCCCGTATGTAGATGCCGTGATCGTAGGATCAGCTATCGTACAGCAGGTAGAAGAATGCGGTGGAGATGTGGATCGGGTAGAAGCGTTTGTAAAGAATTTGGTGGTGGGGTAGGCAGTCATTTTCACAGAGATCCATAGATAATGCGTTGGTTGAGAAGATTGAAATTCTCATGCCAACGCATTTTATATTTATATGGAGCAGTGTAAAAAGAAGATTATATTCAAAAGAGAGCTATTGCTTATAGGTAAAGTATCGCTTTAAAAAAATATATTTACAAAAAGAATGTTCTAGTGTATTATTTATATAGTACACTAGAACAGTGAGGTGGTAACATTTGTGAAACCTATATTTAACGATCATACCCCTATATACTTGCAGATTATGACACATATTAAAAAGCAGATCGTAGTACATATACTACAACCTGGAGACAAGCTGCCGTCTGTGAGAGAGCTGTCCAAAAACTTAGAGGTAAATCCTAATACTGTTCAAAGAGCCTATCAGGAATTAGAGCGAGAAGAGATCACCTACACGCAAAGAGGCATGGGAACCTTTGTGACAGATATAGAAGAAAAATTACATATGCTCAAAAAAGAGATGGCAAAAGATCTGATCACAAACTTTATACAACAAATGAAGAGCATTGGCTTTGTAGAAGATGAACTAGCAGAGATCATCGCAGTATTTATCAAGAAAAACAAAGAGTGAGGGGAGTATTATGCAAAAACTGATTGGCATATCCAATGTAAAAAAACAATATTCCAAATCTAAGATCGCCTTGGACGGGATCGATCTAGAAATACCTGTGGGGAAAATAATCGGCCTACTAGGACCCAATGGTAGTGGGAAGACAACGTTTATGAAGATGTTGGCAGGCATAGCTCGTCCTACAGAAGGGAAAATCTACATAGACGGACAGGAACCGGGGGTATATACAAAGTCTATCGTATCGTATCTTCCAGATCAAAATCAACTCTTTAAATGGATGAAGGTGCAGGATGCAGTAGCATTTTACACAGATTTTTTTCAGGATTTTGAGATGGAAAAAGCAAAAGAGCTGTTGACACGATTTGAGATTGGAAACAAGGAGCGAGTCACATCTTTATCCAAAGGTACCGTAGAAAAACTCAATTTGATCCTCTGTTTATCCAGAAAAGCAAAGTTATATGTGCTGGATGAACCATTAGGAGGAGTTGACCCTGTAGCCAGAGATCAGATCATAGATATGATTTTGGATCATTTTCATGAAGACTGCACGATGATCATATCCACCCATATCGTGAGTGAGATGGAGAGATTATTTGATGAAGTGCTCTTTTTACAGCGGGGTAAGATCGTACTGGGAGGAAATGCAGAGGAGTTACGCTTACAAAGGGCAAAGTCTATCGATGCAGTCTATCGGGAGGTATTTGCACAATGTTAAAGTTGTTGAAATATGGTGTTGTCGATGGATACGGAAACCTCGTAATGAGTCATGGAATGATATATTCCGTCTATGCATCCATGGTTATCACCCGTTATCTTATGGGGTTTGAGGATACATTTTCGTATATTTATAAATACTCATTTTTTATGCCGATCGTGGTATTAATAATAATGGATTTAAGTATTGAAGGAGCAGTAGATAGGAATAAACAGATGATACTATGCCTTCCTAAGAAAGGATGGGAACTTTCAGGTGTTGTCTTGTTAAAAAGTTTGCTGAAAGTAGGCATTGCATGTATATGCAGCAGCATAGCATTTTATATCCATCTTTCCATAACAAAAAATCCCAGACGTATGATACAAGCAATCATAGAAAATGTAAACTTTCCCTTGGGAGCCCTATTTTCTGGTATGTTGATGATCTTTGCAGCAGTATCTATTGTAAGTTGGTTTTCATGGGTTTTAGTACATTCTTGTAAGATCAAGCATAAAAAGCTGTGTGGGTTTTTTATCACGATAGTGATTATTATAATAGCACAAAGTATTGGTGGAATGATTGCTGTATTATTCCCTCTTAGAGTCCTAGTACCTAATGCAGTGCTTTATATATTTCCACTGCTCAAAGAAGCAAAGTATATACTGCCAATCAACTTGACTGGAATCATTATACCTATGATGATCTATATAGTATGCTTATGGTGGAGTGCAAGATGGATAGATACGAAAATAGATATATGAAGGAGAACGGATATGGGGAAATTAGTAAGGTATGATTGGATAGAAAATAAAGTAACATATAGTATGATTCTGATCCTGATTATAGGCCTTAACATTGGAATGCTCATTTTTCGTGAAACCATATCTATACAAGCAGTATGCATCAGTCTTTTGGCAGGAACCACTATAGCATTTATCATAGGAATGATGGGAAGTATGGCTGTATTTGTACCTGAACAGCCAAAGTTACTGTTTCACACACCCATGCCATGCCATGCTTTTATAGATGCAAAAATTATAAATAATGTAAGTATCTTTCTGCTAGGAATTATTTGTTGGGTATTGAATGTGAATGGATATATACGATATCATCATGGAAACATCCCTATAGGACAGATACTAGAACTAGTAGAAGAAATGCAAGGAGCAGATACATATATACCTCTTTTACTATTCATGGGCTTTTTGTCCGTATGGATATTTGCTTTCATATATGCAGATATAGAAATTTGGAAGATATTTAAAATGATTGATGTGCAATCAAGAATGCCAGTTTGTGTATTCATAATTCTAGGATATGCATTCAGCATTAAATGGATCGTGCAGGGATTTGAAAACTGGGTACAGCTTCCTGTTAGGATTCATATAGCAAAAGTTTTAGGCGTATATGCAGAACATCCTTCTGTAGTAACAATGAATATGATGCCATCTATCGCAGTACTAATTATTACAGTCGGTGTATATTTCCATATGAGATATCTCTATGATCATCACTTTAGTATCTAATTCATCCTATCATACCAATTCCTCAGTTGCACCTTGCGCCTATTTATGAAATAATAGGGAAGATGTTTATAAATAGGAGGGTGTGTGTATGTTTATACCAGATGGATATGGAATCTTGGAAGTAATCTGTGGGCCAATGTTCTCGGGCAAATCAGAAGAATTAATCCGACGAATTAGACGAGCCAAGATCGGAAAACAAAAAGTAGTGGTATTTAAACCTGCTATTGATGATCGTTATGATGAGGAATGTATTTGTTCTCATGATGGGAATAATGTAGAGGGAATCAGCATTGTTAATGCGGAGGAAATACTGAAGTATATAGATGAAGATACCAAAGTGATCGGGATAGATGAAGTGCAGTTTATAGAAGGAAATACACAGGATGTCATCAAAGCTCTAGTAGATCAAGGGAAGAGAGTAATCTGTGCAGGATTAGATATGGACTTTAAGGGAGAGCCCTTTGGGTGTGTACCCAAGCTTTTGGCGGTAGCGGATATAGTGACCAAACTTACGGCTGTGTGTATGACCTGTAGCCATCCTGCCAATCTGACCCAACGCTTGGTAGATGGCAAGCCAGCCAAATATCATGATCCTCTTATCGTCATTGGAGCCCAAGAGTCCTACGAAGCGCGGTGCAGGAAATGCCATAGTGTGCCGAAGGAGTAGGAGTTACTAGCACTGAGTATCATCTTTGAATTGATGTTGCGTTAATGATTTTAAAACAGAAAGGATGAAATATCCTTTCTGTTTTTTAGTATCCATATTTTATAAATCCTTAAAAGCAGCACCAGATTTTTTTAGATACTCCTCCATTAAATCTTCCGACATGGGTCTGCCGTACAAATAGCCTTGTAATCGTTTAGGTTTTACTAAAGCAATCCTTTGGGTATTGTCTTTTATATCAGTAGTATTATAATGATTTAGGTGGTCGACTAAAGCAAATATCTGTTTTAACATAGATAAATGTTCTTTTGTTTCGACACCTTCAATCACTGTATATAAATTTAATCCATCTATGATATAAAATATTCCAGATAGCAAAAGGATATCTTTATTTGTTAACATACCACTTCTTATAAAAATCTGATCGAGTTTCACAGTATCTATGGATAAGTTCTTTAAATATCCAAGAGATGAGTACCCTGTTCCAAAATCATCAATAGCAATTTTAATGCCTGTTTGTCTCAGTTTTTCTATAATCCGATCCTCTTTGATCGTATCGATAGATTGAGATTCTGTGATTTCTAATTCGATATATTCAGGGTTTACAGCTGTGCTTTTAAGAATACCTATGACAACATCCGTAAAATTACTTTGTTGGAGTTGTTTGACAGATACATTTACGCCCATGTGGATATCATACCCCAGGTCATGCCATTTTTTTAGCTGATTACATGCAGTGTTCATTACGAATTCACCAATGGGAACAATCAGATCACTACTTTCAGCAAGGGGAATAAATTCTCCAGGAGGGATTACTCCCTTCGTGGGATGGTTCCATCTAACAAGTGCTTCTACACCTACTATTTGCTGCGTTTTTATGTCGATTTGAGGTTGATAGTAAACAATAAATTGTCCATTTCTTACTGCTGATTGGAGCTCTTCTATAGAAAAGGTTTGCATATCTTCCTCTTGGATGGATGTCATACTATAAATATGATGAGTAGTGGAGTTATCGTGCAGCGTGTATACAGTGCATACAGTATATATACGATATAGTAATTCTAACACCAGTAAGTCTTTGTTTTTATTATTTGCACGGATAGAGCTTTGTTTAATATAATTAAATAAGGCACACAAAATATGAATCATTGTGGTATCTAGATTTGCTTCATGTATGCTCTTCATAGAGAGAATACCTCCTTGTTATGATAGATCACTAGTACTACTTTTTGATTGTACGATAGTTCATATCTCTATTTTTTGCAGAGAAGTTTTTTATAGCACGGTAGTTAGTATAGTATATTCATGGTTGTGTAAAATTGGGACAACTAAAAAAATATATAAGGGAGATCCCAATATCCGTGGGAGTTCAAGCTCAAAAGAGTTTGAAAAACTCTTCCAGATAGTTAATAAACTGTAGCGTAGCGGAGGTTTATTCTCTTTGACTCATTTGGAACAATAAAAGAAAAAAGTTCGTCTAATTATTTAAAGGGAGTGATTTTTTGAAAAAAATAATATCGTATTTTATTCTACTTACTGTTTTTATGATCATTTTGGTAGGCTGCAATGAGAAAGAAAAGCCTAGAGTGCAAAATACTCCATTAGAAAATACTCAAGTAGAAAATCCACAAGCAACTTTAGAAATTGGAAAAGAAGCAATCGAAGGAGATTTTAGGTATCGTCTTGTCACTGAAAAAGCAGAGTATATTGAAAATGAACCTGTGAAAATATATGCAGAACTAGAGTATATAGGTAATAAGAAAGAAATAGAAATTTTTCATGCAGCTTCACCATTCTATTTTCCTATGGTTGAGAAGACACGAGATGTTCAGATTAGTTATGCTATGGCTCAACCATTAGTCAGCACTACGCTTAGTAAGGGAGTGCCAATTAGACAGGACTACGCAGGGAGCGGTGGATATAGTTCTGAAGAAGAAGAGGAATATATAAATTTTATAAAACGCATTATGAAAAATGAATTTCCAGTGGGGCATTATGTAGTAGATGGAGCGGCTGCCTTTTCTGTCAGAACAAATGGAGAAACGAGTGAAAAGAGAGAATATAGTATAAAGACTCAGATTGAATTTAAAGTGAACGAATAGCATAAAAGAATTGCTCAAAAACCACGATGAAAACTTCAGGTGGTTTATTTTTTTAGTAGATGCTGTTAGAAGATATAAAAACAAGTAATCAGACTTTACACCAAAATATCAGTATATAGGACTAAAATATCGGAGAATCAAGGGGAGAAGAAATGGAGCATATCACGTATAATCTAAGAGAAGAGTCCAATCATTCAGCGCTTTATTATGAAACAATTGCTGCTTTTGCAGAGGAGATAGTAGAAGAGTCAAAGATATATACGACATGGATGATCGATGATTTTATCATGTATATACAAAAATCCAAAAAAGAAGCCCTAAGAACCCACGAAGAATATATCTTAGAAGTACTGACTTTGGGTGTATTATGGCTACATTATAGCGATGATGCGATTTCTCTATTACAGCCTGCAAGAAGCCTTTTATCTAGATTGACGGAGCTTAGACAGAAATCAAATACGCTAAAACCTGGAGTAGACTTTTTAAGGGGAATCCTATCAACCATTCTTTTTTCGCCTACACATGCCCAAGAGATCGTAGATTCCTTGAGTCTGACGATAGAGAATATAGATAAGCTGATCTTGTGGCTTATGTCCACAGGCGAATTTACACAGGAAGCTTTGAGACTCACGATATGGAGAGAATTATTTACTACAATACCTAAACAAGATGCTGCCGATCATATTGCATCGGCAATAGCCTTTGCAGCATGGTTTGAAGTGCGCAGCAAGGAAATTTTGGGCAGGTATACGGTATATGTGGAAGATTTTTTGGAGGAAACGATAAAACAAGATCGTTGGCGTGAGGATCTGGTACTTAGGAGACGAGCAAGGGTAGAGTATCACTTGAATATGGTGGGAGCAGAGCTTATGAATCGAGCCTACCAGCAGGATTTTCTCCGTGCGCCTAGAAAGATCGTACTATTGCCTACCTGTATGAGAAAAAAACAGGCACAATGCAGAGCCAAAGAGGTAGCCGATGCCTATCAATGCACATCCTGCACCGACAGCTGTACGATATATCAGCTCAAAAAGGTGGGAGAGGAATATAGATTTGAAGTATATATGATCGCACATGAATCATCTGCTTTCTCAAAGGAATTATTGATCCCAGGGGAAGTAGGGATTATCGGTATCGCCTGTGTACTGAATCTGATGGCAGGAGGTTGGAAAGCCAAAGCACTAGGTATTCCTGCCCAATGTGTATTGCTTGACTATTGCGGTTGTAAAAACCACTGGCACAGAGAAGGGTTTTCCACGGATATTCATGTAGAGCAGTTTTTGCGGCTGTTCCACAAAAACGTAACATCTTAATAGGAAATTCAAAAGCGACATATGAAAATTCATTTATATACAATCCCAATTGAAATGAGGAGCACAGTACAAAATAATTTTTTTAAAAATAATGGAACTTTTTTAACTAGAGCACGTCTAACTTATTATAACAACATTACAATATAGGAGGTATATTTTATGAAAACGAAAATTATCACATTAGGCACAGTAGGGGTATTGGCTTTAGGTATTTTGGTAGGTTCATTTTATAATCTAAATCCACTGAAAGTAATAGCATCTACTACAACGGCTGCTCAAGATAATAGAGAAGGTACTATTGTAGTCAATGGTATGGGAGAATATGAGGTTAAACCAGATACTGCTTATATCAATGTAGGGGTTACGGTAGAAGAAAAAGATGCGAAAGCAGCGCAAGAAAAAGCAAAAAAATTAATGAACGAGGTGTATGCTTCTCTAGAAAAGCTCAACATTAAAAAAGACGATATTAAAACAATCAACTTCTTTGTGGAACCGATCAGAGATTATAACCAACAAAAAGCAGGAAGTGGCAATATACCTTATCCGATCGTAGGATATAGAGTGGATAATCAAGTAGAAATCATCATCAGAAATATTGATGAAGTAGGAAAAATCATTGATACAGTCGCAGGAAAGCAGAATGTAACCATTGGAAATATCCGATTTAGCCTTTTAAATGATAAAGAAGCAAAAGCAAAAGCAATTGAAGATGCAGTGAGCAAAGCCAAATTTGAAGCAGATACCACTGCAAAAGCACTAGGCGTAAAAGTGACAAAAATCAAAATGGTGAATGTAAATACAAATAGTGGCGCACATTATCCAGTATATCCTATGATGAATATGGCAAAAACCGAAATGTTATCAGATCAAGCAGCACCCACAAGTATTTCTTCTGGAAATGTTAAAATCAATGCCAATGTAGCGATTGAGTTTACTTTAATCCAATAACAAAAAAAGAGTGTGGGAGCCACACTCTTTTTTTTATGCCAATTTGTTCACATCGAGTAGAAAGATAGTTCTTTTATCTTTTTTGCCTAAACCTGTGATATAGTCCGTATTATATCTGATTTCTTCAGGGGGAATAGAAATATTGATTTCATCTAGCTGTAGGACATGGGAAACTCGATCTACGAGTAATCCGAACACTTTATTTTCGCTTTTTGCAATAATAACCCTTGTTTTTTTGTCAGTTTTTTTAGGAGGGAGTTCAAATCGTTCTCGTAAATTAAGGATGGGGACGATTTCTCCACGTAGGTTAATGAGTCCTTGGATAAATGAAGGGGCATTGGGCACTTTATTCATTTTTAGATCTTTGAGGCGGTTGATTTCTTGGGTATGCAATATATGGATGCCGTATTCTTCTTGATCCAAAAAGAATACAACATATTGTAGTTCAGACATAGTACCCCTCCTTTCTAGGTTCTACAATCTATGTTTATATACTCTAACAGCACCAATATCCAGTACATATACCAGACTTCCGTTGCCTAATATACTCACACCAGATATGCCGTGAATATTGCCTAGCATTTTATCTTCTCCTATAAAAGTTCCGAGGGACTTGATCACGATCTCTTGACCATTGAGGAGCTTGTCCACGATCAGCGCATATTTTTTATCCGAATGACCCACGATCACAATAAAAGCTTTATGGGTATGCGTAGTAGGATCTATACCAAAATATTTACCAAGTCGGATTACAGGAATAAACTGCTCACGCCAGTTAAAAATCTCTATACCTTTGGCAGTGTGAATATACTCTGATATTTCATCATCCTTGAGCCGTATGATTTCTATGACGGATGAAATAGGGACTGCAAACTTATATTCATCTTCTTGTATCAAGAGTGCTTGGGCAATGGCTAGCGTGAGGGGAAGTTTGATTGTAAAGGTAGTGCCTTCCCCTTTTTGTGTCTTTAAATCTACGATCCCGTGAAGCTTTCCGATATTTGCTTTGACCACATCTAAGCCTACCCCACGGCCAGATACTTCGCTGATTTGTGAAGCGGTTGAAAATCCTGGTTCGAAAATATACTGCAGTATTTCTGGATCAGAAAGAGCCAAGAGCTGCTCGTGGGAGATTAGATTGTTAGATAAAAGTTTGGCTTTTACTTTTTCTACATCAATGCCTCGACCATCATCAGATAGGGTAATGACTACCGTATTTTCTTCCTGTTTGGCAGAAAGCACAATCGTACCTTTGGGGTCTTTTCCACTTAGTTTTCTATCTTCGGGTGTTTCTAGGCCGTGGTCTAGACAGTTTCGTATCAGATGAGTCAGAGGATCTACTAGTTCTTCGATCATACCTCGATCGATCTCTGTTTCTTTTCCCTCCATCACAAAATTAGCTTCTTTATGAAGGCGGTGCGCCAAATCTCGCACTAAACGAGGGAATCGATTAAACGTATTTTCAAGTGGCAGCATACGGGTGGACATAATCGTTTCTTGAAGGTCAGCCCCTACTTGATTGATATGGGGAAGAAGATCTAAAAACTGATGAATGAGAGGATCATTTTTGTATTTTGCTTTTAAATCTCGCCCCAATTGATTAAGGGTCTCTTTATCAATGATGAATTCTCCTGCCAGATTGACCAAGGTATCGATCTTATGCACATCCACACGAATCGTGGCACGTTCTTCAGGTTTTGTTTTATTTTCAAGAGCTTCGGTAGAGTTTTCTGCTTTGTATTTGCTCTCGTGGATCATCTGGATGCGAATTTCTTTTATTTCAGAGACACTATCGATCGTGCTATAAATAATCTCTTCTTTTTGATGCGAGTCAAGTAAAACTACAATAAAATTATCAAAAGTCTCATCGATAATGAGGTCAAGATCATCAGGTTCTTGTTTTAAAATGCTTCCGATCTGTTTTAGATTGTTCAAGATCAAGAATGCTTTGATCGATTTCATCAGAGCATCTTGCTTCAGCTCTACAACGATCTTATAGATATTACTTCGAAGATCAGACTCTTTGTACAGTTCACCCCGTAGTTCGAGATTACGACATAAGAAGAGCTCTTCTTGTGTAAGTGCGAGAGATATTTGACCTAGATCGTGAGAGGAAGGAGTCGCGGGAGCATCGATCTGACTCTTTGTGTTTTTTTGTTGGGCAAACTGATTTAAGTCTGTGATACAAGGCGTGATATCAATATCTAGTTCACTGTCTTCACACAAAGAAGCAAGGATCATACGAATCATGTCAAGTCCGCGAAGACATACCGTAATGATCTTTTCAGTGGGAGTCAGCTCATTAGAACGGATCATGGAAAAAACATTTTCCATATGATGAGCAAGCTTGGTAATGGGCTCAATACCCATGACCCCAGAAGAACCCTTGATAGAATGAGCCGCCCTAAAGATCGTTTTTACGATTTCCTCATTGTACATATCACTTTCTAGCTGAAGTAGAGACTGCTCTAACTGGTCCAACTGTTCTTTGGTTTCTTCTAGGAACATCTGATGAAGATCATCTTGTAAGTTAAGTACAATCATATATTTTTCTCCTCTACACCAGATTCTACTTAGGCAACTTCAAGAAAAAACTTTGCAATCTGCTGGTCTATTTTGCATCATACTGCGTCAGCAGAACCCGCTGATAGCGCTACTATAGTAGCGAGCACCTCTAGCAACGGAACCTGCTTCCTTGTCTGACACAAAATATCCTCAGCAGATTGTAAAGTTTTTTCTTTGCGTTGCCTTATTGTATTTTGAAATTGGAAACAAGCTGCTGTAGTGTGCTCGCTTGATGTGCTAAATGCTCAGCCGCTTTAGCCACTTCTTCACTGGCTGATGAAATATGGCCAGACATTTCGTTCACATTATGGGAGGTAGCCAGTACCTCTTCGCTACTAGCGGACTGTTGCTCAGCTGTGCCTGATACTTCTTGAGAGAGTTGATTAATATCGTCGATCGAGCGAATGATTTCCTCCACAGTAGCCACTTGCTGCTCTATAGCAGCTGAACTATGCATAGCCATTTCACTTACGGTACTAGCAGAATGCATAATGCTTTGGCTTTCTTTTAACTGATCAGAAGTAGATTCTGCGATATTATATAGAAGCTTGGTTGTGTCCTGTATGGCAGAAAATATTTCATCGAAGGCACGACCCGTATCTTTCACATATTGTACACCCGTATGCACCTTGGCAGCACCTTGCTCTGTGGAAGTGATGGCATGCGTCATGGTTTCCTGCACTTGTTTGATGAGCTTGGCAATATCTTTGGCAGCATCAGAAGATCTTTCTGCTAGTTTTCCGATCGCGCCTGCTACTACGGCAAAGCCTTTACCATGTTCACCAGCTCTGGCTGCTTCTATAGAAGCATTGAGAGAAAGTAGATTCGTTTGTTCAGCGATATCATCGATGACATCTATGATTTCACCGATCTGTACAGCAGAGTTTCCGACACCTTTGATGATCGTGGTAAGATTAGACATGGCAGTATTAATGGAAGTCATTTCTTCAATCGTATGTTCTACAGTTTTAGTGCCTTGATGGGCTATTTCTACAGTTTGCTTTCCTTGTGCGCTAGCATGGTGCGCATTTTTTTCTACTAACCCCAAGGAAGAAGTCATTTTTTCCATAGATGTGGTGAGGGTGGTGATCGTTTCAGTAGTGGATTGGACATTATTGGCGATCTCTTCTGTAGAGCCTCCCATTTCTCTTATGGAAGTCGTAACACCACCGATATGACCAGAGATCGAAGAAATCGTCATGGCTACATGTTCGATGGATTTACTCATCTGCTCCATAGTAACGGTCAATTCATTCATAGAAGAGGACTGGTTTTGAGAAGCGCTGGTCATCTCTTCTGAAATACTACTCGTTTCTTGTGCGGAGCTGCTTACTTCATCCGCAGAGAGAAGGATCTGCTTGAGTACTGCACTTTGTTTTTCGATCATATTTTTGACAGCTCTAGATAAATCTCCGATTTCATCTTTTTTCTTCAGAAGTTTGGGAGAAAGATTTACAGTATAATCGCCTTCGGATACAGTTTTGAGAATCTCTACAGATGCTTTGAGAGGATTGCTGATGGCAGCAGCCAGGATCATACTCACAACGATGCCTACGATCATAAGGAGTATGATAATGAGGGAAAGAAATATATTCAGCTGCATATTCTGAGCTGCGATATAGCTCGAACTTACTCCCACAAACCACATTCCGATCGTCGTTCCATTAACATCCTTGATGGGGCTATATAATGTCTGATATTTTTCTCCGACAATCTCTGCTTGTCCCTGATAATCTAGACCAGATCGTAATACTTTGTTGACGACTTCTTGAGATGCCTTGGTACCGATTGCTCGGTTGCCTTCAGCATTTCGTACATTGGTAGAAATGCGGGTATCCCCTAGAAAAAGTGTAGCAGCTGCGCCAGTATCTTCAAGAATGAGATCTACAACTTTATAGTTTTCATTCATCAAGACACTGCCTTTATAAAGCTTGTCGCCTTGGATAGACCACTCTCCAGGATACTCTGCATTCAAGAGGTGAGACCCTAAGTGGAGTGAGGAATCTAGGAGTTTTTCCATACTGTGCTGATTCACAGAACTAAATTTGGTGCTGACTACGGTAAAGATGATAAGGCTAAAAATCAGTAAAACAGAAGAAAATGTAGCAATAAGTTTATGGCTGGTTTTCATAAGTCTATCTCTCCTTTATGATATAAAAATAAAAAGCAAGGTTTTTCACCTTTTTGTACCAGAATCTATACATAGTGATGAAGAAAATTAAAACAAACCTGCAGAAGGTATAGAATTTATACAGAAATAAAGCAGGACTTAATACCTATTATATATAATATTAATATATAATTCAACATATTTTGGAAATAAGAGGCATGGTATTGTTATCCACACAACAAAGCTTTATTGCATTTTTATCCAGAAACCGATATAATAAGACTATATTGAATGAAAGCAAAGGGGCTTTTTAGCCGTTCTTTGCTTTTTTTTATTGGGAAAGGTGATGAGTATGAAATATTATATGTCGTATGCAATCAATAGAAAGCTGAAAAATCAAACAGAAAAAGTTTTTGAAGGCATTGCGAGAGGAAGAAAGAAGGCACTTGAAAACTGGTTCAAAGATACATGGATTTCCTTAGAATTGACTCGAGATACCATTCTTACGTATTTGGATCAAGGAGAATTGGACTTTGAGGTACTCAATACAATTCTTGAAAGTAAAAGACAGCAATTTAAGGATTTTTCCCAGTTATTTATCATCAATCAGGATGGAAAGGTGAATACTTCTACCTATAAACCACATATAGGAAATATTTGCACCCATCTTCCAGGATATATAAAAGGGATGAAGGATCAACCCCTTATGTATGGTCCTTATATAGATGAAGAGACTCTAAAGATCGGGCAATGCAACTCCAAGTTCTTTGACCGAGTAACACTCATGTTTTCTCTTCCTTTTTATAATCATACCACAGGACGAAGGGCGGTATTATGTGGAAGAATTCCCAATGATGTGATGTCTGATGTGATTCAGGAAGAAGATACGCATGTATATAAAGAATCAGGAGATAATTATCTCTTTATGGTACAGTCCAATCGGGATATTGCTGTGGGGACGGCAATTTCTAGAAGCCGCTTTGAAGATAATGCCTTTACCTTAGGAGAAAATCTGAAAGATGGGATTCGAACCAAGAAGTGGGGTACTGTAAAGATTAAAGAGCATACAGAATTTGAGATTGTTTTCAATGATCCAGCTACCCAAGCTTTACATAAAGGGGTCAAAAATACCATTACCTATGGAGAAAACCTAGAGGCATGGCCTGGATATCCTGAGTACCGACATATTCTGGTAGGAGGAAAGGGTGTTCTGATTGAGCCGCCGCATTGTGAAGAGATATGGGGGATGCTTTGTGAAGGAGATATTGCAGAGATTTATAAATTCCGAAGTCTTAATTTGAAAGTTCCCTTTTTGGCTGCGGTAGGAAGCGCACTGCTTTTTGGTGTTTATTATGCGTGGACACAATTTACGAAGTCTCACGGTATTTTGGATTTTATGATCTTATGGCTCTTACATATGGGCGGATTATACTTCCTCATAAAGAAGCTCGTCGTCCGTCCTTTACATAAAACCATTTCTATCCTGCAACAGATTGCAGAAGGAGAGGGAGATCTTACCAAACGGGTGCAAATGCTTTCTTATGATGAGATCGGAGAATTAGCCCGGTGGTTTAATAAATTTGTAAACAATCAGATGACAATGATCAAACGAATGGGCAGAGCCTCAGAGGACTCTGGCAAATCCGCTCACAGCTTATCCGATCTTACTTGTCATGTGAAAGAAAGTGTACAGGTAATCGAGGGAGTTGTAATAGAATTAGTGCAGACCGCCCAAACCCAAACAACGGTTTTTCAAACTACCAAAGAAAAAGTATCCATCATATCAGAATCAGCAGCGCATATGCATGAGTTGATTCAACAAGTCAATAGGATGACCAACCAAACCAATGATAATGCCATTGAAAGTGGAAATGCTTCCAAAAAAGTCTTAGTCACCATGACAGAATTAGAAGAAAAGATGAAACAGACATTGGACAGCATCAGTATTCTTCAAAAATACTCAGACCAGATCAATACCATCGTCAGCGTCATTGATGGGATCAGTAAGCAAACCCAACTCTTGGCATTAAATGCATCCATAGAATCAGCCAGAGCAGGAGAAGCAGGAAAGGGCTTTGCAGTAGTTGCACAGGAAGTTTCAAAACTCGCACAGGAGTCTACTCAAGCAGTGTATTCTATCAGTGAATTGGTTGCCAATGTACAGCATGAAACAGCCGCTACGATTCAAAATGTACAAGAAATCGGCAGTAAGGTAGAAGCAGAAAGCATCAGTATAAAAGATACCATACAATCTTTTTCTAAAATACAAGCAGATATTACAGAAGTCACAAAGAATGTAGAAGGGATCTCCCATTTAGTAGAAGTGCAGACAAAGGAGCTCAATGAGGTCACCGCGAGTACCAGTGAAATGGTCAATCAGCTCACTGCGGATCTTCAGGATAATCATAGTAGAAGTAGTGATGTGATGGGATTGGTACATTCCATTTTGAGGCAGACAGCACAAGTAGAACAATCATCCAAAGTGCTCTCTCATGCGTCAGAAAACTTGAATTCTATTGTGCATGCGTTTAGACTGTAGAAGTAGATGAACGGTAGAAAATGTATACCCCCCCCTCATCAAGATATAAAGAGAGGGGGATTTTTGTTAGCTTCTATACATTGGGGATGCTATATGTACTGAGCAGGATTGCAGATGCAGTAGATAACAATCGTAGAGATCAATCTCTATAATTGTGGTCATGACAAAATGATAAATGTGTGGTACTTTTATAGTGGATGAGCAGTATAACAAAGCTTAGGAAAATAAGATGAATGCACAAAAGAGTAAAACTGCAGCATTCAAATAATATTGCATAGTGAGGACGTAATAAGATGACTAGAAAATTAACATATAAAGACGGGATCGTTTCGGCATTTCCTATTTTTATCGGCTATATACCCATTTCCATCACCTTTGGTTTATTGGCTAAGTCTATAAGCTTGACGATGCTAGATGCCTTTTTGTTTTCTGTAATCGTATTTGCAGGCGCCAGTCAATTTGTGGCACTCAATCTGATCAAAATGGGGATCGGTATGGGAGAGATTGTACTCGCGACTTTGCTCATGAACTTTAGGCATTTTCTGATGAGTGCTTCTTTGGCTGTGCGTCTTTCACGAAAAAGATGGATTCCCATAGTTAGTTTTGGGATTACGGATGAAACTTTTTCTGTAGCTTCTACCCAAGACGATCAAATCACTTCAGAATACTTAGTAGGGTTAAATGGTACTGCCTATGTGGGGTGGGTTGGAGGCACTATACTGGGATATGGAGTGGGGCAGTTTTTGCCAGAGATCATGCAAAAGGGTATGGGAATTGCTCTATACGCGATGTTTATTGCCCTTCTTATACCAGAAGCCAAAAAATCAAAGAATATTGCGAGAGTGGCAGCGATATCTGCTGTAGTGAATATGCTCCTTACGTATACCCAGTGGATCAATGCAGGATGGGGAATCATTATTTCTATCATCATAGGGGCGGGAATGGGTTCCATATGTGAAAATAAGGAGGAGAATAAGGAGGCTGAAGTAGTATGAAAGTCGTTGTGCTTATTATACTGATGGGAGCTGTGACATATATCCCTAGATGGATCCCTATGTTTGCCATAGATCAAGAAAAGATTCCAAAAAGGATGAAAAGTTTCCTATCGCTTATTCCATATGCAGCATTGGGGGCACTGATTATGCCGGGCAGTATACAAGCTATTGAGGGCAAACCATGGATATCCTTGGCTGCTATCATATTTACAGGGGCTATAGTCTGGTTTAGGGAAAATATGATCATGACAGTACTGTCATCTGTAGCATTTACCTGCCTACTGTTGTTTTTATTTGGAAGGTAGGAGAAAAGTGCTTGAGCTTTTTTGGCATTCACTCTATAATCCAAGTAAGCATTAAGAGCAACAGGAGGAATCATGAAAAATAAAGTAACTATTTTCTTTTGGTTGCCTAAAACAAAAAAATAATGGATGAAATAGTATAGTAATGATCATAAAGGAGTGATAGTAGTGGATATGCCATATTTGCAGTATGATTCTAGAAACTTGCAGTATAAAAGTCCTTTCGGAGCCGTACCTCAAGGGACAGAGGTAACATTTACACTCGCTGCAGAAGGAGCTAATATTGAAAAAGTTAGACTAGTAGTGGAAATAGAAAAAATAGAAGGAAATAGAGAACGAGTAGAGTTTTTGGATACAACCAAGTATCCTATGGAGTCCATCGGTTTTTCAGAAGAAGGACGTAAATTATGGCGTGTGGCTGTTAAGTTTTGCAATATTCATGTATACAGGTATTACTTTGAGGTCATTTGCGAAGATCAAACTTTATTGTATGGAAATAACGCGCAGCTTATCGATGTACCTTATAATCCTGTCATTGGTACAGGGGGCAAGGGAACGGTATATACCCATATCAAGGATGTAGTGCGCTATACCCAAACGGTATATGACCCACAGTTTACCACGCCTGACTGGAGCAAAGATGTGATCTATTATTATATATTCCCTGAACGATTTAAAAATGGGGATAAAACGAATAATCCGAAACCAGGAATCAGGAAATTTTATGGGGATAAAGACATTGAGCTCCATGAGAATTGGCTAGACAAACCATGGGTACCGGGGGATGGCAGTGATGAAGAGTACTGCAATGATTTTTTTGGAGGAGACCTTGCAGGTGTACGGCAAAAGCTTTCTTATTTAAAGGATCTGGGGATCAATATGATTTACTTTACACCTCTCTTTCAAGCCCCCAGTAATCACAAATATGATACAGCAGATTATATGAAAATCGATGAAAATTTTGGCACCAATGAAGAGTTCAAAGAATTGGTACAAGAAGCAAAAGCAATAGGAATCAAGATGATGATCGATACTTCCCTCAATCACTCTGGAGCAGATTCTATCTATATGGATCGATATGGTAAGTATGAAGGTGTAGGCGCATTTAAAGGAGAAGTGATCAGGGAAGATTCTCCTTACTGTGCGTGGTATGACTTAGATCAAGAGGCTGTAGATCCAGACCAAGCATACAAGCAGTGGTTCAATCCTACGCTAGCTGAGCTGAAAGAATCGGATAGCTATAAGGATTTTGCCTATCGAAATGAAGATTCTGTAACAAAGTACTGGTTGGATATGGGGATTGCCGGATGGCGTATGGATGTAGCCCCATGGAAATCAGATATATTTTGGAGAGAATGGAGAAGAGAAGTAAAGAAAAAAAATCCAGATGCGCTGACAGTATGCGAAACATGGTTTGATTCTTCTAAATTTTTATTAGGAGATACCTTTGACTCTACCATGAACTATATCTTTCGCCAAGCCATGTATGCGTATGCAAACGGTGAAAAAGCAGTCCATATCGTTAGTATGTTAGAGATGGTTCGAGAGAATTATCCCCCAGAGGCTTTTTACTCCTTGATGAATCTTCTTTCTACCCACGATACCCAAAGAGCCCTATATTATTTCGAATATAAGGAAGAGGGAGAAAGTGAAGAAGTTGTCAAAAAAGCAAAGAAGAAGCTACTACTTGCTATGTTTTTCCAGATGACCTATCCGGGCTGTCCTGCGATCTATTATGGGGATGAAGTGGGAGTGACAGGTGGAGAAGATCCGTATAATAGACAAACATACCCTTGGGAAGAAGAGGGAGGATGTCCAGATACAGAGCTATTAGAGCAGTGCAAAGAGCTCATTAAGCTCCGCAATGACCATCCTGTACTTCGCAGGGGAACGATCGAAACCATTTATCAAGATGATCATGTGATCGTGATGGTGCGTCGCTACGAAGAAACAACAGCCATAGTGGCAGTAAATAATGCGGATCAAATAAAAACTGTCTGCATAGATACGATAGAGACTTCTCTAGCAGGAACCTTTGTAGATGCCCTGCAAAAAGAGGATATCATAGAGGTTATAGGAGATGTGCTGCAGATCGAAGTAGGTTCCTGTACAGGAAAAGTATGGATCAATCATATTCAGTAAAGGTGCAAAACAAATGATGATACAATAGGCCTTTCTATAGGGCCTTTTTTCTATTCCTAAGATTGCATTGATTTCATTTGAACAGTACAGTAAAATGATATACACTTACAGTATGAAAGTACGAGAGGAGCATAACTATGGAAATCTCAAAATCACAAGTCGCAGTAAAAGAGGGTGTACCCATCATAGCCTATAAGATGGTGAATGATCATGGGATGGCGGTAGAAATCTTAAATCTAGGCGGAATCATTACCAAAATAATCGTTCCAGATGCCCAAGGAATATCTGAAAACATTGTGTTGGGATATGAAGAGATAGAAAACTACTTCACCAATCCTTCTTATATGGGATGTATTGCAGGAAGAACAGCAGGAAGAATCGCAGAGGGAGTAGTCGATATTGGGGATATTACCTACAGACTGTATCAAAACAACAACGGAAATACTCTACATGGAGGTAAAGAAGGATTTAATAAAAAAATATGGGATGGCTCTATCACAGAAGATGAGTCTGATATATCCATCAAGCTTACGTATATGAGTCCAGATGGAGAAGAACATTATCCAGGAAACCTGCATGTTACGGTGATATACACCCTAAATAATGACAATGAACTGATCATAGCACATCAAGCAGTCACAGACAAAACGACGATCGTGAATATGACCAATCATTCATATTTTAATCTTTCTGGCAACGGCAAGAGAAGTATACAGAACCATATGCTTCAGATGGGTGCAAATCAGTTTTGTGAAATAGATGAAGCTTCACTTCCAACAGGGATATTACTGGATGTAACAGATACTCCTTTTGACTTTACAATGCCCAAGCAAGTACAACAGGATCTAGGTGCTACCCATACGCAATTGGGGTATGCGCATGGATATGATCATCCGTGGGTACTGCATCATAAGGATTCAGCAGATATCGTTTTCTATGATCCAGAGTCCAGAAGGGTGATGGAGATCCGAACCAATCAGCCAGCAGTAGTTTTTTATTCGATGAATTTCACCGATGGACTAAAGTTATCAAACGGAGAAAAGCCCAATCTCCATTATGGGGCATGTTTTGAAACACAAAGGCTGCCCATCGGCAAAAATCAAGTATTTGCAGACCAATCTCTATTACATCCGGGGGAAGTCTATGAAAACAAAACAATATTTAAGTTTTACAATCAATGCAGTGACAAGAAGTAGAAATGATGAGCAACTTCTAAATTTTATACGGAACTTAAACAATTATCTAGTTAAATGCAGGAGATTTGTCCAATGATGAATTTGGGATACGCAGTGTGGAATGTCTGAAAGGACTGAAAGGACTGAGTGATGCTGAACGATACTTGCTGAAGTAAAACAAGCAAGGATGGTTCCTGCTTACTAAAATTTAAAAAATGATTGAGTAAGGAGGAAAAAGATTGAATATATTTAAAAAGGTTTTACCATTCGCATTGCTAGTGGTATGGGTATTTTTTGTAGGAGGAATGGTGAATGAAAGAATGAATATGGAACCAGAAATTCTATTCTATCCGTACTATTACAACGATATTTTAAGAAATGGTAGCTTGTTTTCATATAATGGCGATACCACTTTTTTATATATAATACTTGCCAATATACAGTTGCGTGGTTATTTTTTGATCTTATCTGTTATAGGGGTGATCATTAGTTGTGTAGACTTATTCATTAATAAAAACAGATACGTAGTATCCATGCTGATTGTATATCTTATAATATCTTTTTATACTGTTTTGCCAGCAGTAATACTTGATATATTTAATGAAGCAATTCCTTTAATTTCTTATACAGCTGCGTTTTTATCATTTCAATTTGATTTTAGTGGCTTACTAATCATTACTCTATCGTATAGTAGTATAATAATTTTAGTAGCGTACTACTTATATAAATGTATTAAACTAGCCAGATTAAACATTAGTTAAGGAGTTGAGGGGGCAGTTCCGATGACTCCTTTGTTCTGTCAATACAAAACCGCAGTTAGAGCTGTATGGTGAACCGTACCTTAAGTAAATGCGGTTTTTGGCAAGATAGATTATAATTTACATGATTTTAAAAAGGGTAATGATAGATATACATTGGCACGTGTATTTTAAAGATGCAGAAGACAATATCGTTGAATTGAACCAATTACCTAAGTAGTAATGAGTACAGCAGAAAGAAGGTAATTATATGACAAAGATCATTTCAGAATGTTTCCATATACAAGATATACCCGTAGTCACATTTTTTAAAGAAGGAATAAAAAGATATCCACTAGTATGTGCATCTTTAGAAGAAAAGGATGTATTCGATTTTGTAAGAGCTGCAGATCCCTTTAATCAGATTAAGAATTTCTCACCAAGAGCGCTCCTAATGATGAATGGGAGTAGGGATGAAGAAGTGCCCGCAGAATATGCCCAAGCATTATATGAAAAG
>CALKRZ010000073.1 GCA_937989765.1 uncultured Clostridia bacterium
CCCCTACAATCCCCGCACCTATTTGAACCCAGACCAATGTATCAAATAAATTTCGTTTGATATATTGAGATAGATAAGATCCAATACCCATAGAGCACATATAAAGTCCTATGGTAATAGAAAATTGTTTAATACTGTTGCCTAGCAAATAAGAACTGATCCCTGCAATAATCAATTCATATACAATGCTGCAAATGCTGCTGATAAAAATTGAAAGCACCAATGGCTTTACTTTTAATGTTTTTTCCATCTGCTCACGGCTCCTGTTATTTACAAACAACAAAATAATAACTTAGGCGATCACACCACTCATTACGATCGCTACGGCAATGAATATTCCAGCTACGGCAAGTCCTGCTGCCATATTATGATTATCAATCTCTTTATCTAAATCCAAGGGTATAATCCAGTCAAATACTTTATATCCTAGTGCACAAAAGATCATTCCGATCACAAAATATAATAAAGTAGATATAATACCTGTTCCGATGGCTCCCATTTCACACTCTCCTTTAAATAATAGCTGCTTTGATAATAATGGCAACAGCAATAAAAATGCCTGCAATCACTGCTCCAATAGCAGGATTTTTTTCTTTGATCTCTTCTGTAAAATCATAAGGTGTAATCCAGTCAAAAAACTTATATCCTGCAAACATTAGTAAAATACTCATAAATCCGTATATGATCGTTTCTAATACTTGATTCACTACGATTCCTCCTTTTATTTTCCAAAACTAGTTCCACCACCTACAGATCTTCGAACCCCCGTACTGCTTCTACGGATTTTATGCGTATCTGTTCGTTGAATCTTAGTCGGCGTAGTCGTCTTTGGAAGTGTTGTTTTGGTTGCGGTGGGTGTCCCTATCTTTTGTATCTGAGTGGCGCTAGGCACATAAATATTTCGATCATAATAATTTCGTCCTCCAAAGCGTTTTACATCCCGCATAAGACCTTTCACAAAATAATAATCTCGAAAAAAATCCCACGCCCCTCTATGTCTAGATCGATATAAGGTGGTACCACCTCTATAAGCGTACTGCCTACTAGACACTTGCACATACGTTTTATCATCTTCTCCCTCATATATAAATATATATTGGTCCTCATACATAAGAGAAATAAACTCCGTACTACTTAGATCACTATGTTCTCTCGGTTTAGCTTTGCTTATAAGATCCCTTGCTGTTTCTTGCACTGTCATATCTGTCGTATATACATTGGCTTTTTCTGATGATTCAAATTCGCTGGTTAAAGAGGTCGCATACTGATACTGAGGATCTTTACCCATCGCCAGTGCTGCATTGGTGGAAGTTTTATTATTTCCTATAAAAAACACGACCGCCACAATCCCCAAAATAATCCATAATAGTCCATTGTTATTTTTTTTATGCACACTTTCACCTCCTTTTTATTCTAGATTTTGGGAAATATACCCTATGCTTTTTGAGCGATCCTTATTTTATTCCGATAAAGTTCCGGGAAAAATTTCGATTTGATAAGGTGGAATACTATGTCCTATACTCATTTCTACTTCTCCATCCCATATTTCTATGGATAAAAACTTTTCTCCTTTTTGATCTACATATTCATAATAATCCACTTGGGTTCCGGGTGAAAGGTTTATTTTGCCTGATACTTTTTCTACTTTAGCATCACTACCTTCTTGCATGTAGTAAGTAACTCCCTCATAGGTGTACTGTTTGGTAGGTTCTATAGTAATTGCTACTACTTCTTTATACATAGAAACTTCTATTTCATCATCTTCTTCTACACTCATCCAATATGTATCATGTGTTTTTCGCAGCTTGTATTCTATCCATCGATATCCACTGTCATTAAAATGAATACTGCCTAATACCTCATATTCTTCATCTAAAACAGAGATAATGTCTCCGGGCTGTATCCCAAACAAATCTCTCTCCTTCAAAGAAGGTTTTGGCTGATTTGACTCCCACAGTTTTTTGAGACGCTGAAAAATTGCCATAAAATTCCCCTCTCGTTTTTTTATTATTGTACCATATATTTTTGTGATCTCAACCTTTAATTTTTTTATTTTGTATTGTATTCTCTTTATTTATTTTGTAGAATTAATTTTTGAGTGGAAAAATATTATATATGGTATAATAAATTTAGTTCTATAGATATTTGCAAATATATTCTTACATTTAAATGGCATATGTCTATATACGCAGCTTGCTGCAAATAGTTTATTTAAAGGAGTTATTTTATGATTACTATTACCGTATCAGAATTAGGCAATGAAAAAAGGTTAGACCGCTATTTAGGAGATCACTTCCCAGACCTTTCTAGAAATGTGATCTTTAAAGCACTTCGCAAAAAAGATATTCGAATCAATGGAAAGAGAATCAATGAAAATATTATCGTTCGTACAGGAGATCAAATAAACCTATATATTACGGATGAGCTCTTATACAGTGGCTTAGATGATCAAGAACGGTTAGAAGTAGTATTTGAGGATTCTCACCTACTCATTGTGAACAAACAACCTGGGATTTCTGTTCATCCCGATAAGATGGATGGAAAGCTGACGCTCCTTGACTTGGCTGCGCGTCATTTGGAAAGACGTGGAGAGTATGACCCCACTAGCAAGGATAGTTTCCCCCCTACGCTCTGTCATCGTTTGGATCATTATACTGGGGGCATTGTTATTTTTGCCAAAACGGCAGGTGCCAGAAATATTATGCTCCAACAGATCAAAGACCGTAATATCAAGAAATACTATCAATGTATCGTAAAAGGCTGCCCCTCTCCTGAAGAAGCAGAATTAAAACACTTTCTGTATCAGAATACGGCCAAAAGTCAAGTATACGTTACCCAAACCCCCACACCCGAAACCTTGACCATCATTACTCGGTATAAAACCATATCTGCTGGAGATACGATGAGTCGCCTAGAAGTACAATTAGTCACAGGTCGAACCCACCAAATCCGTGCTCATTTAGCCTATATAGGCCATCCTATCGTGGGCGATGATAAATACGGAGATCGTCCATTTAATCATCTAGTAGGAGCTAAGCATCAAGCGCTCTGGGCCTACAAAGTAGTCTTTGATCTAAAAAATCCTGGATTTCTGCGATATCTTACAGGGAAGACCTTTGAAACTAGAAATATTCTATTCCCTGTAAAACATATGGACCCTGCCCTCTCTCCTGAGACAGAATGCAAAGTGGAAGATAAAGAATAAAAAAAAGACCCAAAAAAGGATAAAAGATGGCGAGCCATCTTTTATCCTTTTTTTTGTAAACTCTTATGCATTCTTTCTAGGAGTAGCGTCACTGCCCATACGGGCATTGGTTCATTGATTTCTTTTGTCCAGCGATCTACATCATTCAAAATTCCTTGTTCATGGAGATATATGATTCCTTCGTATTTCCATGGGCTTTCTTTTATTTCCTTAGGTATTTTCGAATCTTCTTTTTCTTCTTCTTTGGGCATTATCGTAGGATCTTCTTTTTTTTCTTCTTTGGGTGGTGTATAGGGTTTATTTATATGTTCAGTCATTACTTTCACCACAGCCTCCGCATATTTTTTCCAATCACTTTGCAGCCTACGGGTATCTTGGGGCGAATCTGCAAATCCATATTCTATGATGAAAGTTTCTACATCCCCCGTCTGCCTATGCATAAAATAATAATCTTGAGCAGGATCATTGGGTAATGTCCTATAAAATACTCTTCGTGGTGGCATTCCTAGATCTGTAATAGATCGAAGTAGCTTTGATGCCAGATCTTTATTTCCATAAATGGAGTATATTACTTCTGCACCCGAGGCTTCTCCATTAAAACTATTAATATGATTACTCAAACAA
>CALKRZ010000074.1 GCA_937989765.1 uncultured Clostridia bacterium
GCAAGCAAATGTGGATTAACACCTCAATTCACAGATTTAGAGAACTTATACCGTGAATATAAGGCAAAAGGACTTGAGATCCTAGGTTTTCCTTGCAATCAATTTGCAAACCAAGATACCGGTACGAATGAGGAAATTCATCAATTTTGTCAATTGAATTATGGCGTTACTTTCCAAATGTTCGAGAAAATAAATGTGAATGGAGAAAATGCCCATCCTCTATATAAATATTTAAAAAGTAAAGCGGGAGGATTATTGAGTAAAGAAATAAAATGGAACTTTACTAAGTTTTTAATTGATGGACATGGAAATGTAGTCAAAAGATATGGCCCTACGGTATCCCCATTAAAAATGAAAAAGGATATCGAAAAATTAATGCTTTAAAGCTTAAGAAATACACTGAAATAGGAGAATGCAAATACGAAGGGTCCAATATGGGTAGGTTGGTTACTGTTTAGTATAACAGCAGCTTTATCAATTTATTTAATGCGGGGAAAATAGATAATAACTAAAATAGTATCGGGGTGAAGATAAAATGTTTACGGGTATTTCAATATCATATGACGTTGCTAAAAAGTACTATGGCGACTATTCACAAATCGCAAAAAATCCAATAAAAACAAAGGAATCCTCTATCCTTCCTGAAAGTTATGAATATCTAAAAAAAGGAGGCTACCTCTATTATAAGGGTGAATTACTCAGTCCGTATGAACTGATCGAGGAAGCAGTAAGAACAAAGGCGATCACTCTACATGAAAATATGACTTCTGCTCAAGCGAGGGCTGCTGCTGACAAAGCATTAATTTATGATAGAGCAGCTCCAAGATATGGTTGGAGTAATACCCTCTACTCAGAGGATGTAATGGAATACTTTAATAAAATAAAATCCTCTAATGATTGGCATAAGCTGTTAGAGGATTATAGACCTGAAGCTTTTCGGTAAGCGGTTTAGATGAAAAAGATGATTTTATTCTATGGAGAAGGAGTGTTTTGAAACACTCCTTTTGCTATGCCTAGGTATTGTGATGAAATCAAGTGCTATGGGTAACAAATAAAGCATCCCCGGGGATATGAAAATAGAAGATTAATTATATATATTGACAACAGAATAGTATTATAGTAATGTATTACCAATGGTAATTACCAAAGGTAATCGAAATGGGGTGAAAATGTGGAAATAGAAAAAAAGTATATCAATAGAGATCTGGTAATAGAGACTGTTTTGTATCTAATCGAAAAAAAGGGAGGCATCAAAGATGTAAATCTAAGAGGCATTGCTAAAGAAATTGGATGTGCCCATACAAATTTATATAACTATTTCGATAGTTTTAATGAAATTATTTGGGAAGCATTGGGTCAAGCTGTATGTAAGATGATGAATTATATAGAATCTAATGTAGATCCTGAAGCAAAAGAGGATGAGAAAATATTTTTGATATTTTCTGCCATAATAGATTTTTGTATTGAGCACCCAGGATGGTTTCGGTTGATTTGGTTGGAAGAAACAGCTGGAAAGCCATCTAATGAAGTTATACAAATATTATGTGCTCCTGGTGAAGTGTTAAAGGATGAACTTATTAAAGCCAGCAGCAACGAACTTACTGAGGAGAAAGCAGTCGTAATTGGGGATGTATTACACACTTATATCCACGGTGAACTGTGCAAATGGATCAATAATCGTAGTTTTACAAACAGCATCGAAGAAACAAAAGCCAAGTTGTTATCCAATTTTACACAATTATATAGATTGCTAATGAACAGGGGGTAAGTAAAAGATGAAAGTTATGAAAAGAGATTGGTGGAAGGTTCTATGTGTTATTTTTATAAGCGGTTTTATAAATATGGTTTTGCATAAATTGTTAACGCCAGATGATATATCAAATTTATCTGGTATTAAGTTTAGTTATTTTGTCGAGAATGGGATGATTTTGCCGGCAATCATTGTTTGGGAGTTATTGGCCTATAGCGTTTTTGCACTAGTTTTTATACTTATACAAGATCGCATTCCAGGTCAAAGATGGAAAAAGGGTCTCTTGTACGGTTTGTCTTTTGGCGGCTTATACTTTATCGGAATGTTTGAGGCAGTCTTATTACTAAATACGAGTGTGTTGAGTGAGCTCGTAATGGGTCTGACGGATGCGATAGCCTTTATAATATCCGGAGTCATGCTAGGAGTGTTCATTGGAACTGATTCTGTACAAAAACGTAACAAAAATAATTCTTTGGCAATTTTGATTATTGGTTTATTTTATTTGCTTGGAAGATACTTGGCATATACTGTAGTCAATGTGCAATCGGCATATGCTACGAATCCTTGGGCAACCTTGATTTGGACACTGTGCCAAGGGCTATGGATCGGAATTATTTATTATATGTTGGAGACAGGTACTAAGGGGCGTACGAGTATAGGGCAGGCAGCATTCTTTGGGGGCATCGTTTATGGCTTGAATTGGTTTTTAAATCAAATATTTATGTATATACTGATAGAATTCACATTTGATCTATTAATTCGTTCAGGAATAGATATCGTATTTATAATGATTGGAGTGTATGCTTATAAGAAATGGTGTAATCGTAAAAACCCTAGAGACGATTCAGAAGCTGGAGGTGTTCTACTATGAGAACCATAATAAAAGAAAAAAGGTTTATTCAAGAACTCCATCGTGAGGGATAAATCCGAATCTATTTACCTATGAATTATTGCATATCCGGTAAACAGAGGTTCAAACTATATCATACAAATGAAAACAAGGGGGCATTTTGATGGCACACACGCATGAAGATCAGCAAATCATACAAGAATCGGTAGCATATTTAAAGGAACATGGAAAAACACCAGAGGAATATATCCTTCAACTAAGTAAAACGTATGATAGCATCTTGCTAGCAGAAGATCATCGCATTAAGCAGAACTTACTATTTGCACAAAATTTAATCCCATTATTATATAGTGCAGGTGTATACAACTTCGGCATGGAATTTGGTGCCAGTGAGGATCAAGAAGCCCTTGATCAACTGGTTACATCAGACTATTATGATGAGGATATGGCGAGAAAACTCATGTTTCATTACAACGCTGGTTGGGCATTACAGGAGTATATGGATCTGTATAAAAAGGCATGGGAATTAAATCAGACATTTCCTAAGGACAGCAAAAAATTCAGGATAGTAAACTTGAGTTATCAGTATGACTGGACCGAGTTTAATGGAAGAAAGAGTTCCGAAAACTATGCAAAGATATTTAAAAAGGGAGATACAGAAAGCTATCGGGCTAACTTACTTGAAAGAGAAATCATGAATAAGAATGAGAAAATTGTCATCTTAACAGGTACTATTCATGCTTTTACAAAATATAACTATCCTATATTCGACTTTTTAAGTCCCAATTTTTGTAGATACGAAGAGCGCTTCATGGGGAATTTACTTTATAAGAAGTACCCACAAAAAGTTTGTACTATTCTACTGCACCAAGTATTTTACAATAAAAATGATAGAGAATTTAAACACATTGCGCCTGCAAATGGGATGATAGAACACATTATGAATGAAATGGATTATCTACCCATTGGATTTGACTTGCATGGCACGCCATTAGGCAAATTAAAAGATGAGAGTGATCATTCCACAGGCTATCCAAACTTTCAACTGGAGCAGCTTGCAGACGGGTATATTTTTTTAAAGCCGTTCCATCAACTAGAGGGTTGTACCATAGACTATGAATTTTTAAAAGACCATGATTGGAATGATGTACATAAGCGATTAGATTGTGATCTAAGTCCAAGACCCAATAGTATAGAAGAGTACTGGAAACAGCTCGAAGACTATGTAGACCTAAGTAAAACATACCATGTGTAGTCAAACGCTGTCACGCCTGACTTGAGTTCCACAGTAAATTTGCTCTTGTAGGATGTTAGGTGTTCGCCATCGAGCAGATTGGATGTTTTACCTGCTCCGTCAGCAAACTCTGACGGATTTAACAGAGCAAGTTGAGATTATTAAGGGGGGTATAGTGATATGAATGTAACACATTTTTCTGAAAAAATGAAAGGAAAGACTGTGCTATTAACCGGTGCAGGAGGGGGAATCGGTTTTGAGGCCGCACGGGTTTTTGCTGCTATGGGTGCCCGCATCATCCTAGCAGAAATTCAACGTGAAAAAGGAAAATATGCGGAAGATGCTATTAATGAAGCATTTACTAACCGCCCTGCGTCTTTTTACGAGATTGATTTAGCAGATGAAACTCAAATCCATACCATGGTGAACTGGATCTTTCAAACTTATGGTGTACCTGATGTGATTTTCAATAATGCCACCATCACGAAAATGGGCGCTGTGGATCAGGTGGAAACTGCTTTTTGGGATAAAAGCTACGCGGTAAATTTCAAAGCTCCGTTGGTACTTACACAACTGTTCCTGAGGCACATGAAAGAACGAAAGAGTGGAACGCTTGTCTTTGTATCCTCATCAGGCGCAGCCCCCTATATGGGTGCATATGAAGTGTTCAAAACCGCACAGGTTGAGTTGAGTAATACATTAGCAATGGAATTGGAGGGTTCGGGTGTATTTGTATATACCATTGGACCAGGGTTGGTAAAAACTGAAACAGCCATGCGAAGCATCGAAATTGTTGCCAAGAATATGAGCATGACAACAGACGAATTCTACAATATGAATAATCAGCATATTCTTGACGTTGAAAAAGCCGGATTGGGTTTTGCGCTGTCTGCCGCCTTTTCTGAACGCTATCATGGGCAGGAAATTGGATGCATTCAGGTTTTAACAGACTTTCAAGATTTGTCTGATTGTCAGACAGACTCAGAACCTTCTTCGGAAATGACGTCAGATGCGCAAATAAATAGGGAACGTCGGTTAGCCTCCATTCAGGAAACATTCCGGCAACAATATGAAGGTTGGCAGAAGATGAATATTTTCGAGAGGCAGTGGGTGTTCCGAGATTTCAAGAAGAACCTGGGGATGTCCGCTGAGCAGGCTGATGATATTCTGCGTCAGCTCCAACACAAACTAGAGCGGCGTCAGGAATTTGATCTGAAAGACCGAATGTTTTTTTCTAAGTTGCAGAAATATTGGGAGCATCAGCTTAAACTATTACGCGGATATGAAAAAGACAAGAACAAACTGAAACAAAATGAACAGACCATAACAAATTGGATTAATGACATTATGATGATATTAAAAGAATAATAAAGAGATTATAATACTTACGATAAGTAGTGTTCATGCGTATATTTAGTTGCGCCTCGCTTCCA
This sequence comes from uncultured Clostridia bacterium, assembly GCA_937989765.1. Lineage (GTDB taxonomy): Bacteria > Bacillota > Clostridia > Lachnospirales > CALKRZ01 > CALKRZ01. The sequence continues at coordinate 5,268 of CALKRZ010000074.1, forward strand.
TTTGACGTATCTACATCCACGATCAAATTAACTTCGATATGATCAGAATACACATATGTTGAAGGAACAAAGGTCTAGATGATTCTTTTTTTGATCATCTGGACTTCTTTTATATTCACGGTAAGAAACGAAGTAATAACGATAGGCAATATAAAATTAAACCCCTACCGATGTACAGTCTTTGTCAGTGAAAGAGAAGTAATCTGGCACCGATGGAATTTGCTATTTTAAAAATACTGATGGAGAACGGTGGTCGCTTGGTGACACGAGAAAGTCTTATTAACACGTTGTCGTTAGCAGGAGGTGTTTTCATAGGTAGGATATTTGAATTGTTTCATATAAAAAGGTCAAAAACGTCGAGAGAATTGTTGGAGATTATAGTATAATGAAAGTTACGAAGAAGAAAAGATACGCTATAAGGGGTGAGGATATAGATTATTTCTTTTTTATATGGTCTGTAATAACATTTATCGAACAAAGGCTGAAGACGGGGATTTGCTATACTGAGCTTGAAACAGCAACGGGTTTTTCTTATCGTCATATCAGAGAAACCTTTAGAGAATGCACCAAATCTCCTCTTACGAAGTATATACTGTCTAGACGTACAACCAATGCAGCCTTTGAAATAGCACATACGAATAAAAGTATTACAGATATTGCCAATGAATATGGTTTTGACAGCTATGATACCTTTACTAGAGCCTTTAAGCGGGAGACAAATGTAACACCGTCAGAGTTTCGCAAGGAAGGATATAAAGTGGGAAGACGTGCTCTTGCTATGGGTGCATATGGACCGGCTATCCTAAGAGATTGTAACAAGCAGCTTCTTTTATCAGAAAGTATAGAGCAGTATACGAGGAAAGATACATCTAAAACAGAAAAAAGCTGCATTTTATTTGGTGTTTCGAATGTGCAGAGCTTTCATGAAGAAGCAACGCCATTTCCTTCTTGTTTAAAGGCTTGCTTAAACTATATGGGACAAGATATTGAGTATGCCTATCTTATGGCAGCTTCTGGGGCAGCTTTTAGACTTCGTTGGAATACAGGTTTTTGGGATGCAGGCAATGTAGATATTATGTGTATTTATAAAGACAAATATGAAGCATTTGAACGGGCATTTCGGGCTACAGGTCGTACATATATCATTCTTCGCAGGGATACTGCCACTAAGTCCGACTTTATATCTTTTATAAAAAATGAAATCAATGCAGGTCGCCCCGTAATTGCATTGGGCATCATAGGTCCTCCAGAGGCGTGCATCATTACTGGATATGACCATGATGGGGAAAGCCTTCTTGGATGGAACTTCTTTCAGAATAATCTTGAGTTTGCAAAGGGTAGTAAAACCCATGAAACGGGATATTTTATATGTGATCAGTGGTGGGAAAATCCTAGTACACTGGCAGTAATGTCTATAGGAGAGGATGTAGGCGAACTTGTAAGTCCAAAGGAAATACTATGCAATGGCATTGATATAATGACTGTATCTAAGATCCTAAAAGTGCAGCATTATAGCACCAGTATACTAGAGTATGCAGGGGGGCAAAGAGCCTATGATGTATGGGCGCAGGCAGTGGGCGATGATAGAGAGTTTCCGAAAAATGCGATACTTCCCATACTCTTTGAAAGAATGGTGTGCCAAGGAGATGCTCAAATTATGGTAGGCGAAGGAAGAACGTATGCGGCTATGTTTTTGGAGTGGGTAGGAAAAACGAATCAAACTGTTGCAAAGGAATGCAGTATGGTAGCAAGTTATTTTAGAGCCGCAGCGCAGTGCACTGCTAGAATGAATGATGCCAAAGGGGGTACTGAACTCAATGAGGCTACAATAAAAAAGTTTGCGCAGGTGGATGTTCGAAAACAAATCGTCTCATTGATACTAGAAGCAAAGGAAAACGAAGCCAAAGCCTGTGAACTATTAAAAAATATAGTTACAAAGCTTGGATAAGATGTTGAAGTAAATGAGGGAGGTATTGATGATGGAGAATGCAGCATTACGGGAGCGTTTTGAAAAAGCTACCCATAGTATGGTTGAAAAGTTTAAGGAAGACAAAAAATGTTTGGCTGTCTTTTTATTAGGCAGTACAAGCCATGATGTCATTTGGGAATGGTCTGATCTAGAAATACTCATTATTTATGATGACAGCTATAAAGGGCCTTCATATTATAATCTTATTGAATATGATGTGGGTGTCGCGCTTACAATCATGAAAAGAAGCGCCTTTAAGGACTATCTAACGAGTACCCATGTTTCTGATTATTGGTTTTGTGCGCTTTCAAAAAGCACACTGCTTTTTGCAAGAGATGTAACCCTAAAAGAATATTTTGAAGATATATTCTACATGGGGGATCGAGATGTGGAAATAGAGATGCTCTTAGGCTTTTCTCAGGCAGTATATTATTTAAATAAGGCCGAGAAAAACTTCCGTATCAAAAGAAACAGCCAAAATGCTGCATACTTCCTTTTTCAGCTAGCAGAAGGGATAGCCTGGCTAGAAGTGGCAAGACATCGTGTATTCCCAGAAAGAGAAATTATTGCCCAAGCCAGCACCATAAAGCCAAAATTATTTAAAAAAATATATGACCCCTTACTGTATGAAATCATAACCGACAGTATGATTGATGAAATACTTACTTTTTGTCATGCATACCTAAAAGAAAATACCATGGAAGTGTATGCTCCTATTATTTCTTATCTGAAAGAGCATAGAACGCTAAAAGACTTCTCAATGAAAACAAGACCTCATGGCTTTGGAATAAACTTCGAGTGGTTGTATCGAATGGGCATTGTAGATCGATATGTGGAAACGGTAAAAATCAATAATAAAAAAGAGGAGTTCTTTGAGATTGGCTATAGAATCAAAGACCAATATAGGTAACTAGAGTAAGACATGTCTATATACTATCAGAGATAGGGAAGGTAGGTGCTTGATAAAATGGAAAATTGCATTCAAATCAATGGGGCAAGAGAGCATAATCTAAAAAATATTTCGGTGGACATTCCTCATGGTAAGCACACTGTAATCAGTGGTCCTAGTGGTTCAGGAAAATCTACACTAGCATACGACGTTATTT
>CALKRZ010000075.1 GCA_937989765.1 uncultured Clostridia bacterium
AGCTTCGCATTCAAGAAATCAATGGACAAAGCATCATCTCACCGCTAACGAAAGAACAACGGATGATATATGAAGCATTTGGTCTAACTATGCTAGAGAGATTGTTGTTATAAAAATCGCAGGGATTTCAGGTTATATATATACTATATGAATTATACTATTTTTTTGTGTATTACAGACCTGTAACTGCCAAATGAATACACACGATTGACTATAATAAAAAGCCATTGTGACCTCCTTCTTACCTAGGTCAAAAATGACTTTTTATATGACTTAGGCATCTGAAAGAAAATGCCTTATTCAAATATCTTAAACATTTCTTTTTTGACACCGCATACGGGACATACATCTGGTGCAGGGTCTGTTCCCGTATAACCACATACAGGACAAATATGTATAGGGCCTACTTCAAAATCTTTTTTTTCCATGGCAGCATCTTGTGCTTTTTGAAATAAATCTACATGAATTTTTTCTGCTTCTAAGGCAAAGTGAAAAGCCCTTTCTGCCCCTTTTTCATTTTGGAAACGAGCTGTCTCCAAATATACAGGATACATCTGCTCTACTTCATGAAGCTCTCCATCAATAGCACCTTGAAGATTTTCTGCTGTTTTTCCTATTCCAAATACAGCGCCTGCGGGTACAGTATAATCTCCTTTTTGATCTCTTAATTCACGAAAATGATTATCTGCGTGAGCCCACTCTGCATAAGCTATGGCTCTAAATAACCTAGCAATATTAGGCATCCCTTCTTTTTCTGCAACATCTCCCCAAATGAGATATCGCATATGGGCCATACTTTCTCCGCCATAAGCAGAACGTAGAAAATCTGCAGTCATTGCATTTTGCACAGGCATGATTAATTCCTCCTTGTATATCAAACTTCTCTATACAAGTATAGACCATACCTACTTTGTTTATTCTTTCAATTTCTTTCAGTTTCTTTTTCTTTCTTGCTCCATATATACCAAAAGTACAGAAATATCTGCAGGAGACACCCCTGCAATTCGAGATGCCTGACCAATGGATCTCGGCTTGATTTGATTTAATTTTTGCCTAGCTTCGATCCTGAGCCCTTTTATTTGAGTATAATCTATATCCTCCGACAGAAGCTTTCGCTCTAGTTTTTTATACTGTTCTACCTGCTGGAGCTGTCTTTTGATATAGCCCTCATATTTGATTTGAATATTTACTTGTTCTTTCACAGCCAAGGAAAGTATAGGACGGCGGACATCTAGTTCTGCTGTACTATCATAATCTAGTTCGGGACGTTTAATTAATTCTCCTAAGATCATGCCTGAGCACAACAGCGCACTTTCATGCTGTTCCATAAATTTTTGTACTACTTCTGTCGGTTTGATGATCGTATGATGTAGTCTTTTTATTTCTTCTTGTATTATATTCTTTTTTTCTTGTAATTTTTCATATCGTTCTTCTGATATTAATCCTACTTCATAGGCTCTTTCTGTGAGCCGTAGATCTGCATTATCCTGTCTAAGAAGAAGTCTATATTCTGCCCGTGAAGTCATCATACGATACGGCTCGTTACTTCCCTTGGTTACCATATCATCGATCAAAACACCTATATATGCTTCGGATCGATCTAAAATGAAAGGCTCTTTGCCTTGAACCAAAAGTGCTGCATTGATGCCAGCTATAATCCCTTGCGCCGCTGCTTCTTCATAACCCGAACTCCCATTAAACTGTCCTGCACTAAATAGTCCTGATATACGCTTACATTCTAGGGATAGCGTAAGCTGTGTGGCATTGATACAATCATACTCAATAGCGTACGCTGTACGCATAATTTCACAGTTTTCTAATCCTGCCAGTGTTCTATACATGGCATTTTGAACATCTTCTGGTAGAGAAGTAGACATTCCTTGAACATATAACTCATTCGTATTTTCTGATTCGGGTTCCAAAAAGACTTGGTGTCTCACTTTATCTGCAAAACGTACGACCTTATCTTCTATAGAAGGGCAATATCTAGGTCCAACACCTTCTATGACTCCTGCATACAAGGGAGATCTGTGCAGGTTTTGCCGTATCATATCATGCGTCTTTTCACTGGTATAGGTAAGCCAACAAGAGATCTGCTCTTTTTGAATCTGTTCCTCATCTGTTTCAAAAGAAAAAGGTACCACTCTTTTATCTCCTAGTTGCTCTTCCATCTTAGAAAAATCTACAGTTCTTCGATCAATCCGCGCTGGGGTTCCTGTTTTAAATCGAAAAAGTTCTATTCCTAATTCTTTTAGACATTCTGAGAGCTCATTGGAAGCCATTAACCCATTGGGACCACTATTGATACTCACTTCTCCAAAAATACAACGAGATTTCAAATAAGTACCTGCTGCAATCACAACTGTCCTACAATTGTATACAGCACCTGAACTCAGCTCTACTCCTACGATTTTCTGCTCTTCGACATGAATTTTCACTACTTCTCCTTGTCGAATACGCAGATTCTTCGTATTTTCTACGGTCTTTTTCATTTCTTGAGAATACTTGCTTTTATCTGCCTGCGCTCTCAAAGAATGCACTGCGGGTCCTTTGCCAGTATTTAGCATTTTGGATTGAAGATAGGTCTTATCGATATTTTTCCCCATCTCTCCTCCCAAAGCATCAATTTCTCTTACCAAATGTCCCTTTGAACTACCCCCAATACTAGGATTGCAGGGCATCATAGCAATACTATCTAGATTCATAGCAAATAAGATGGTATCAGCACCCATACGCGCTGCTGCAAGCGCTGCTTCACATCCAGCATGCCCCCCACCGATGACTACTACATCAACCATTCCTGCATTATATGTCATAATACTCGTATCCTCCTGATTTAGAATCTCTGAAAAAGTATGTGGTGGTAAGGCAAATATATAAATCTGGAAATAACTGCAACAAAGGAGCGCGTCCCAGATTTCAACTAAACTTACCCTTTGCACAAGCGTGATTTTGCAGTTACTTCTAGATTTATATATTTGCCTTACCACATGTTTTTCAGAGATCTTTATTTTCCTAAACAAAATTGTTTGAAGATCTGATCAATGAGATCTTCTCCTACAGAATCTCCTGTAATCTCCCCTAGATGAGCATAGGCTTGCTGTAGATCTACGGATATTAAATCTTCAGGCATCCTATATGCTATGGTTTCCATCACAGCCAATAAGCTTTTCTTTGTTCGAAGCAATGCATCTTTATGACGGACATTGGTAATCATTACATCTTGTCCAATAGTTAATTCTCCTGCAAAAAACATATCCTTAAGTGTTGCTTCTAGCGCACCCAACCCTTTATTTTCTATGATCGATAAAGGAATTACTTTCTTTTCTCCTATGATTTCCAGTACCTCATCCATATCTAGTACTGAGGAAAGATCCGTTTTATTCATAAGTACAATTGCCTTTTTGTCTTTGATTTGTTGTAATATTTCTACATCCTCAAGAGATAAACGCTCAGATGCATCTAACATCATCAAGATCAGATCTGCTTTTTCCAAAAATTCCTTGGACTTACTTACCCCTATTTTTTCTACGATATCTTCTGTTTGTCTGATACCTGCTGTATCTATAATCTTTAGAGGAACTCCTTGTATATTTAAATATTCCTCTAGTACATCTCTCGTCGTACCCGCAATCTCAGTAACAATAGCGCGTTGTTCTCGCAAAAGAGCATTCATCAGAGAAGACTTTCCTACATTGGGCTTTCCAATAATCACTGTCTGTAGTCCTTCTCTTAAAATTTTTCCTGTATCTGCAGTCTTTATAAGGTCTGTAAGCTCTTGCAACAACACCTCTGTCTTTTCTTTCATCATCTGAAAAGTCATTTCTTCTATATCATGTTCGGGATAATCTATCGCCGCTTCAATATGCGCAATCATCTCCAACACCTTATGACGAAACTCTTTTACTTTAGAAGACAAACTTCCATCAAGCTGAAAGACCGCAGATTGTAGAGACTCTTCTGTTTTTGCCTTAATAATGTCAATCACGGCTTCTGCTTGAGAAAGATCAATACGCCCATTGAGAAACGCTCTTTTTGTAAACTCACCTGGCTCTGCTATTCTAGCTCCTTGAGAAAGAATGACACTAAGCGTCTTTTGAATCGCAACGATGCCTCCATGACAATTGACCTCTACTACATCTTCTTTGGTATATGTGTGAGGGCTCTTCATAACCATCATCAATACTTCATCAATCACTTGATCCGTACTCGGATCATACATATGACCGTATTGTATCGTATGGGAATCTGCCTCTTTTAAGGTTTTATCTCTATGACTTTTAAAAATTCCATCTGCAATATCAATAGCACAAGGTCCACTGATCCGTACAATTCCTATTCCACCAACCCCAAGGGGAGTAGAAATAGCTGCAATTGTATCATCTAACATAGTATATACTCCTATCTATTTTAGTATCTGTAAAAATATGTGGTAAACCAACTATATATTTTTTCACAAATCCTATATTAAAATGCTTACGGTAT
>CALKRZ010000076.1 GCA_937989765.1 uncultured Clostridia bacterium
TGAATCAATAATCTGCATAATTTCTTGATTACTATCTTTATTTTTAAAACCTGTAATATCTCCTGAAACGAATAAAGGCAGTTCTGCAATATCTAATTGAATATAATTACCTTTGATTTTGTTAAGATTAAAATCCTGAACGATATCTTCATAAGCATCCACTAGTTTTTTATTCACCTTGGCAACCTGAATTTTTTCTTCGCTTGTCAATGGTCGACGATTTAAGTGTTGAACTCTATTATCTGCCTGTATAGCATTCATTGAAAAGCTTGTAAAGGCTCCCATAACCATCGCACCAATGGCTAACAGTAAAAACTTCTTTTTCATCTTATTTCCTCCTAAAGAATATGGGTATTTTTGTATATTACCAATTCAAATAAGCATATGAAATTGTACTAGTATTTCCTCTTAATAAGTCAGATGAGTTATGGTATCCATAAATTTCATTATATGCACATTGGGAATATCATGTAGGTAGTGGTTTATCCCTGATTATACAGGTATACCATATTTACAAAAGCCCTTGCTTGATCGCTTCTATTTCGATCTCTGACACCTTCTTATATAATTCTTCAGTAGAGTCTGCTTCTACCGTATATACATGACCATTATTGAGCTGCACTACTGTAAAAAAGGGACGTTTGGGTATGCCTGTGATTGATAGTTCATTAAAAAATTCTTCATATGTTTTCAAAAGAATACTTCCTCTCTATTGATACTTTTTTTCTTTTCTAGTATAATTTATTATACCATAAATTTACTTATGGTTATATAGTTTGCAATTAAGATGTTACATACCATGATTATTCTAATAGGCTATTGCATTATTTGCTTGTGATGCGGATGTAACTTATTTGATGCAACCTATATAGTATTTCTTTTTATGAGATATTCATGTGTGCTCCATAGCATGAAATACATTTTTTTAGAAATACTACTCATAGATACAAAAGTATAATTGTGATACATAGGACAAAGGAGGAATAAAATATGGCAGTGCATGTAACAGGAGAGACATTTGAACAAGAGGTAGTGCAGTCAAGCAAACCAGTATTAGTAGATTTTTATGCAACTTGGTGTGGACCTTGTAAGATGATTGGACCGATCATCGATCAGATATCAGATGAAATGTCAGACCGAGCAAAAGTAGTTAAAGTAGATGTAGATCAAGCAAGAGATTTAGCTTCTAAGTTTAAAGTGATGAGCGTACCGACTCTTATGATTTTCAAAGATGGTCAGATGGTAGATCAAATCTTAGGTGCCGTACCCAAAGATCGCTTAATAGAAAAATTAGAGTCTCATTTATAAAAATATCCCTTGGATGACCATTCATCCAAGGGATATTTCTATTTCAGGAAATCCATTTGTTCTTTTCTGTGAGCTTGTTTTTCTTTGGTTTTTTCGAGGGTAGAAGATTCCATGTGCTCTGCATTATGATTTAGGTATCCTTCTGTATAACGATAATTTTTTTGTACACCTTCGAGATCATCTTGGTTGCTGTGGACACCATAGGCAATGGCATTTTTTAAGTTGTCGATTTGATCTTCACGCACTTGTTGAATTTTTTCTGCGTGTTGGATCTGTTCAGGAGAAGCGATATCAGAATGTTGCTCTAGATGTCGCTCAGTACGTGTATGGCATTCCACTAGATCCACCAGATGCTCCAATCGTTTTGCATTTTCATCATGCAAATCTTTACTCTTATCTGTATTCACATTATGATCATCATGAACCATATCAAAACCTCCTTACTAAAAGTAGCCAGATCTTAAACAACCCATTCTCTTTTATAAACATACCAATCGAAATAGTAGAAGAGTGATTATGGGTATACTATTTCTATTCATTATCTTTTCCTATTGTGTACACAAGCATACTGTAAAAACCTTGCTAAAAAAATAAGCTGCAAAAATTTAAAAAAATATCTTGACAGGACAAAAAGAGTTATATATACTTTGACTATCAAAATATTTGAAAGTCAAAAAATAAGGAGGCGATTTTGTGAAATTATTACCTCTACAGATTGGAGATCTCACAGCGCCTGTTCCAATCATTCAGGGAGGCATGGGGATCGGTGTATCTAGATCCAGTCTTGCCTCAGCAGTCGCAAATGCGGGTGGGATCGGGGTGATATCAGGGATACAGCTTGGATTTATGGAACCTGATTTTGAAACCAATACCCAAGAAGCCAATCAAAGAGCCTTGCGAAAAGAGATCCGCACAGCAAGAGAAAAAAGCCCTCAAGGGATTCTAGGTGTAAATCTTCTTTGTGCGATGAATCATTATAAAGAAATGGCTACCATCTGTGTAGAAGAAAAAGTGGATCTTATTATTTCAGGAGCGGGACTCCCCGTAGATCTGCCTGAGATCGTGAAGGGTAGTACCACCAAGGCAGTTCCTATCGTTTCATCAGGAAAAGCAGCGCATGTAATCACAAAGTTATGGAATAGAAAATATAAAAAGCTTCCAGATGCGGTTATCGTAGAAGGGCCAGAGGCAGGAGGGCATCTAGGATTTTCTGAGGAAGACCTGCAAGAGGATAAAAAGCCACTTTTGGAAGATTTGATACGAGAAGTACAAAATGCACTGGCGCCATTTATAGCAGAATCAGGCACGCCGATCCCAGTCATTGCAGCTGGGGGCATCTACACGGGAGAAGATATGGCAAGATATCTACAAATAGGTGCAGCAGGGGTACAAATGTCCACTCGATTTGTAGGGACAGAAGAATGTGATGCCAGTCTAGCATACAAGATGGCATATATCGATGCTCAAAAAGAAGATATACAACTGGTTAAAAGCCCTGTGGGTCTTCCCGGAAGAGCAGTGCGTAATGCCTTTATCGAGAAAACAGAACAAAGCAGAGTGGATGTGCATAAATGTTATAACTGTCTAAAAACCTGTAATCCTAAGACCACCCCCTACTGCATTTCTAGTGCATTAATTGAAGCAGTAAAGGGAAACCTACAAGACGGTCTTATATTTACAGGAAGCAATGGATACAAGGTAGATACGATCATCCCTGTAGCAAAACTCATGGAAGAATTGGTGCTAGATGCAGAGAAAGCGCTAAAAAGAGGAGGATGACTTGTGGCAGGACGCATTAAGCAGATCAATAAGCTTTTGGTGGATATATATAATGATATCTTGACCATTGAGCAAATGGCTCTGCAGACAGGATCATTCAAAGATCTCTCCATTACAGAAATGCATACTATAGAGGCTATCGGGATGTATAAGCCAAGAATGATGTCAGAGATCGCATCAGATCTGAATATTACGGTAGGCACACTGACTACAGCCATCAATAAACTGCTCAAAAAAGGATATGTAGAACGAAATAGGATAGAAGAAGATCGAAGAGTAGTCATGATCCAACTCACCAAAAGAGGAAAACTAGCGTACCGAGTGCACGAAAACTTCCATTCGGAAATGGTGCAAAAAATGATTGTAGATCTTGAGGATCAAGAAGAAGAAAGCTTACTCAGTGCCCTAGAAAAATTAAATGAATTTATGCGGAATGTGTATCAAAAAAGTGGCAAACAGGAAAAGGAGTGTAGCGATGAATGAAGTACGGATCATCGGAACAGGAAGTTATGTACCAACCAACAGAATGACCAATGATGATCTGTCTCAGATCGTAGATACCCATGATGAATGGATTACAAGCAGGACGGGCATCAAGGAACGGAGAATCTCCACAGGGGAGAATACATCAGATCTGGCTCGAAATGCAGCACTTCAAGCCATAGAATCTGCGGGGATTACGCCAGAGGATATTGACCTTATTATTGTAAATACCATCACGCCAGATGCCTTTATGCCTTCTACGGCATGTATGATACAGGGAGCCATTGGTGCCCATAGAGCCGTATGCTTTGATGTATCGGCTGCTTGTACTGGCTTCATCTATGGTATAAATATAGCGACACAGTTTCTGCGGACAGGACAGCATCAGACGGCACTCATCATAGGTGCTGAGGTACTTTCTAAAGTAGTGGACTGGAATGATCGCAATACATGTGTCTTATTTGGAGATGGAGCAGGGGCCTCTGTCTTACAGGGAGGCAGCCAAAAGGGGATCTTGTCTATATATGTGGGTTCTGATGGCACCAAACAAGAACTACTACAGTGTCCTGCAGTTCCAGTACAAAACACGTATATCCCTGCAAGAGCTAATTTTTCTAATGCCATGACGATGAATGGCAATGAAGTATTTAAATTTGCTGGACGGATTATCATGGAGAGTATAGAAAAGGTACTGCAAAATACAGGGTATACCTTAGAGGATGTAGCCCATATTATTCCCCATCAAGCAAATGTCCGCATTATCGAGTATGCAGCTAGAAAACTGGGAATCTCCCCGAAAAGATTCTATATGAACTTAGACCGATATGGGAATACATCAGCGGCTAGTATTCCTTTGGCACTGGATGAGATGGTCCGAGAAAACCGCATTCAAGATGGAGATAAGGTGATTTTAGTCGGTTTTGGTGGAGGATTAACTTGGGGTGCTGTACTCATTGAATGGAATCAAAATAAAAAATAACAGGAGGAATTAATATGATATTTGAAAAAATTAAAGCAGCGGT
>CALKRZ010000077.1 GCA_937989765.1 uncultured Clostridia bacterium
GGCACTACATACAGGATGGCAGATCCGTTCATGGTCATTGCAACACAAAACCCTATTGAATATGAAGGGACATTCCCACTGCCAGAAGCGCAATTGGACAGGTTTCTACTAAAAATCTCCCTAGGTTATCCCTCACTGCAGGAAGAGATAAAGATCATACAGCAAAAACAGGATCTTGAAAAATTTCATCGTTTAAAGGCCGTGATCTCACCTATAGAAATTAAAGCAGCACGAGAAGCTGTTGAAAATGTCCACGTAGATCGTACCGTAGAAGAGTATATCGTTAAGCTTATACGCGCAACGAGAGAAGAGGAGCATATTTTGTTGGGGGCGAGTCCAAGAGCAGCAACTGGGCTTTATCAAGCTGCAAAGGCTTACGCATACATAAAAGAGAGGACCTACATGCTACCGGATGACGTAAAAACCATTATTCATTCGACTTTAGCCCACCGATTAATCATGACGCCAGAGGCAAAGTTTAAAGGATATAAAAGCATAGATATTCTTGCAAGTATTATGAAGAAGGTGAATGTGCCTTTGGTGAGAAGTTATGGGTAAAAATAGAAGGGTTTTAGCAGTACTGTTCCTGGTCCTTATGCTTTGGGCTGTTTTTGTTGGGGGAAGACTACCTTATTTTATACTTACTGTTTTTACAGGATTATTATTATTCAGCTATTATAGTGTCTATGGTTATACAAGAAACATAACTAGCTTCTTTTGGAGCAGTAGTACGTCGGTTCAAGTAGGAGATGTAATAGAAGTTGGCTATAAACTAAATAACACAGGAATATTACCCATCGCCCATGGAGAGATAGAATTTAGAGGGGCCAATCAGTTAAGTAGTGCAAATATCCCTAGAGAACTTTGCTTTATCAAACCATTACAAATCTTGAACATAAAGCGATCGCTGATTTGTCGTCATCGGGGATTTTATGATATCGGAAATTTGACCCTTTATGTAAGGGATTTATTCCACATTTTTGAAAAAGCTATAGACTTTCACAATGTAATGATGCTGGAGATATATCCCCGTGTAGTAGAAATACAAGCAATGAATCTTCCGGCTACAGAATATTTTGGAACAGTGGCAGTACCTCATCGAACCTATGAAGATTATACAAGCTTAGAGAGCTTGCAAAAATATGTGCAGGGGGATAGTATTAAAAAAGTTCACTGGAAACTATCTGCAAAAATGGATCAGTTGTATGTAAAAAACTATGCACTTTCAGGTAATACAAGGATTCACATGTTTTTAGACGGAAATGAAAACAGTTTTTGTCAAGATACAGATAGGATCATAGAGGAAAAGCTGGTGGAAACCGCAGCATCCATAATCGCTTATGTACTTAAAAAAGACCTTTCTACCGCACTGCACATTCAATGGCAGGAGCGTAGCTATATAGAAGGCCGGGGGATTGAGAAACTACCCTATTTTTTAAAAGAATTGATGAGATTTCAACCAAATGGGAAAATATCCATAGAAGACTTTATTGCCAACGCGAGCCGAATGTTGTCTGCAGGATCTACTTTGATGGTAATGGTAGTCCAGCTGACAGAAGTTTTGTTATATAAACTAGTGGCACTAAAGGGAAAAAGATTGAACCTAATGCTCTTGTTGGTCTCAGATGGGCTACCTGAAGATTTAGAAAAGAAAACAGACTTCCTTAAAAGGAATAGGATTCATATGATACGGGTAGGACAACTAGAAGATATATATAGTAAATTGGAGGGGTCTCCATGGATATCAACAAAATAAAGAGTACCAAGCTTTTCTCAGGATTTCTATTAAGCTTGAGTATCAACCTTCTAATCGTGCGTTCGCTCCAATTTGATTTAGCTAGCCAATCCATAGTGCTCTATCACACAGTGTTGTGGTATGGAATGTATTTATACAGACAACTTCAAAGGAGGACACAAATTTTTCTTCTATTGGGAAGTGTAGTCGTTGGGATGATTTCATATAAAAAGATTACACTATGGGGGCTTGGATACGATTTTTTCAAATGGAGCCTACTCTATATTTCAGGGATCCAGATAGAAATTCATATCCAATATGTTTTTTATCTAACTCTGCTTTTGTTTAGTATAGTCAATTTTTTTATTCTCAAATATATGTTATTTACAAAAAGAAAGTGGCTTCGATTGATACCAGGAACCTATTTTGTCGTTCAGTGGTATCGATATATTGATCAGGCTTTCATTTATTTGCAAATCTACTTATTTGCACTGATGCTATTGACAATCATTGATAATTACACTGAGAGGGAATTAGAAGAAAAGATCTATGATGAGAGAAATCAAATTTTCTCTGTCAGCGGTTGGCTCGGATATAGTCTATTCATTTCCGTTAGTATCATAGGCGTAGCAAATCTAATGCCATTTCAATTTAAGGCGCTCCAAGTACGAGAATTGGCAGATCAGATTTCTGAAAGATTTCCACATATAATGGATTGGAGAAGTGAAGAGGACTTCTTACGGAGAGACAATGAAAGTCGAATTTCTGGAGAACGACTAGGTGGACCCCTCTTAAAAGATGAACGGATTGTCATGTTGGTTAAAGCAGAGCATCCTTTATATCTTCGTGGAAATGTCAAAGCTATTTATACTGGAACAGGATGGACGCAGAGTAGAAAGAATTTCAAGAAATTAGGAGTGGAAGGAAAAATACCTGGTGTTTCTTCCTATGATATATCCTTTGAAAAACAAAAAGTTGAAGTTCAGCCATTAGGAATCAACACAAAGGTGATCTATGCTCCTTATCGGCCCACTCAAGTACTGTTGCCATCAGGAAATGTATATTATGATGATGCGTATGAACTGTATCGTAGTTGGACTATTTTTAATAATAGAAAACAGACCTATACCGTATATAGTGAAATTCCTCGGTTTAAAACGCTAGGTTCATTAAATGGGCATCAAGATACTTTCCTTGTTTCACAAGACTATTTTAATCTACCCCATGGATTACCTATACGTGTAAAAAAATTAGCAGAGGACTTAACCGCTGAAGTAGAAGGCGACTACAATAAAATAAAAGCCATTGAGTACTATCTTAGGGAAAATCATCCTTATACGTTAGAGGGTGAAACATTACCAGTAGGAACGGA
>CALKRZ010000078.1 GCA_937989765.1 uncultured Clostridia bacterium
TATAAATAAAGTTTGTTTTAGCACTATAGCAAAATGAGTATGAAAAAACATGGATCATTCCAGTTTTTCATACTCATTTTGCTATTTTTGTTTAAATTTTTATTATATATAGAATAAACTTTTTATTCATGCTATAATAAAAGATCGGTTGATGTCCAACGAAATATTTGGATTTTAGACGAATACAGCTTGTGAGAGGGGATGTAATATGAAAAACTTAGCAAGAAGAATGATCGCGATACTACTGACAGTCATTATGCTCATAACGACTAGTGTATCTGTATTTGCACAATCCTATGCAGTCGATACCATGTCACAAGAACAGCTCAAAGAAGCGCTACGAGGTAGCCCTGAACAAATAGCTATATATCCAAACGGACAGTTTAACTTTCTGACACCCCAGATGACAACATCGGAAGATCTTGAGTCCGTAGAAATTACGGTCATTCGAGAAGGTGGCACCACAGGAAAGGCAACCGTTACCCTAAAAGCAATTGATGTCACTGCAGAATACGGAAAAGACTATGTACTCAAAGTCCGTGGTATTTTAGGAAATACCACGATTAAAAAGAACACATCCGCAGTACCACTTATTCAGTCTATGATAGGCATGGAGGATATAGGTGTTGTGGACGCTGTATATACACAGACAGAAGACACGGTAGAAGATCTCTCGCTAGAACAAACAAACATACAGGAAGAAGTGCCACTTAGGACACTGCAGTCTTCCCGAAAATCCTCTGGACTGAAAGTGGCCAGAGAAGTGTATACAGGAATAGAGTCTGATCGTAAAGATTGGAAAAATGCCAATGAATCAGAAAAACAACAAATAAAACAATCTTATGAGGAGTTTTATCAAGGTGTACCAGGAGTAGAAACTGAGCTCGTGTTTCAAGAGGGAGAATATATCAAGAAGGTGTACTTCGTAACGATAGATGATAAACTCTCCGAAAGTGATGAACAAGTACTCTTGACGCTTACTCATCCTACAGGTGGAAGTCAACTAGGAGATTCTGCTACTGGATATATGAATATCAAAGACAATGATCCATATGAACAATTACAGTTTAAAATGCAAGTCCCACAAGTCACAGTGCAAAGAGAAGAGGGCGTTGCGAAAGTAACGATTCAAAGAACCTCAGGTCTGCACCAGTATGGACAAATTCACGTAGCAACAGCTGAGATCACGGCTTCACCAGATGATGACTACAAGCCAATGGCACAGCCCGTTGTATTCGTGCCAGGTGCAAAAGAACAAACGGTCGAAATCCCTATTTTGAACATAAGAGGAATTCAAGACGACCTTACTTTTCAAGTCGTATTAGACCCAGAAAGCCCCAATATCATCATCAATGAAGCGGCAACCATTGTTACTTTAAAAAACCCACCTGTGTATAGAATGTTGCCCAATGACATCCA
Organism: uncultured Clostridia bacterium; assembly: GCA_937989765.1. Taxonomy (GTDB): domain Bacteria; phylum Bacillota; class Clostridia; order Lachnospirales; family CALKRZ01; genus CALKRZ01. Next base: position 1,420 of record CALKRZ010000078.1, read on the forward strand.
AGCACCCTCTATAAACAGCGCATCCGATTTATCTGCAAGTGCTAGTGCTGCTACTAATAGCGCCAAAAAACATGTAATCAAAGCAAATGAGATCAATATAAAGAATGGTCGTGATCGTAAGCCCTATTTTTCTGATCCATATATGTATTTGAACCCGAATAAAAACGGACATTGGCAAAATGTGGTGATGGATTTTGATCTTTATGGGATCGAAAAAATAGATTTCAAGTGGGGAAATACAAGTCCAGGAAGACATTGGAAAGAGAAGACAGGGTGGTGGCCCTTTAGGAAGACAAAAGATAGGTATTCAAAAAATTTCTATTCAATCCTTGCGCTGAATAATAAAGGCAATTTTGATAATCAAATCATACGTAAAGATGCATCATTTTCTATTTACGATGATTCATACACCCTAAAAGCTACAGATTGGGAGTACTCAAAAATCATATTCCAAACAACAGTACACTCTACAGATGATCCATCACAGCTTTTTGTAGGGGATGTAAAGCTACATTACAAGCCATACACCATCTACATCCAGAATGAAATTCGCGATGTAGATGCGAATATCACGCCTATAGAATATACTGGAATCAATACAAAGAAAGAAGGCAAAAAAAGATATATCGGGGGTATAAAAATTTCCGATATGGAGGCACTACATAAAAATATCTATAGAGATGATATTGTTCGTTTTACGCCTGATTTTATTAATTCTGAAGATGCAGAACGTGTATATCTTTATGGTTACAAGATCCAACAAAATAATGCAGGTGCGTATAAGTTTTTTGAAGGAACAACATTAAACTTTAACAAAGAGTGGATGAAAGCCAATCAAAATCTTATTTTCAATGAAAAAGATATATATATGCGGCCTGTTTACAGACAAAAACCTGCTTTTGTTAAGATCAATGTAGATGAAGAATTAGGTGGTGTAACAGGATTTACCACGGGCAATGTACTAAAGATAGGTATGGAAGATACCATAAAGTTTAATGCTTATGCAAAAGCAGGCTATTTTGCAAGTGGTTATACGGCAAAAAAAGCTAATAACCCAACTACACAAAACAAATTATCCCAGTGGGATGTAACAGAGGGAGCAGAGTATATATCTGGAAATATAAATACTCCTGCAAAGAATTTAGGATCGAATAGAGTATCGAAAAGAGGTTATACACCAACTCCATTTACAGAACTCCCTCTTACAATCAATCCAAACATCCCAGGAGAGCTAGAGTTTAAACCTATTCATGCGTTTACCGATTTGACAGTTACTTTCTCTGTGCCTTACCTTACCGTCAAATCCTATCCACAAAAAAATGGTAACGAAGCAAAAGGCACTATTCAGTTAGCATCCCCTATACCCATAGAGGATATACCTGCAAGTCTACACAAACCCGAAAAAGAAAAGACACAAAAAGAGAAAGACAACGAAGAAGCATTCAGAAATAAGTATCAAGGATCGGCAAGCAAGCCACTGGAAATCAAGCCTATCCAAAAAGGGGAAATATACAGCATAGCTGCGGCTACAGAGGATGGATTTGTTACACAATGGATTGATTGGACTGGAGACTTTAATGGAGATGGCATCATTAGTAAAGAGGAACAGGACTTACTAGGAAACTATGTAGTATCCCGTAATACGATCACAGGCAACTATTTCCATTATAAAACCAATTTTGATAGACCACTCATTTATTATAGTTTTGCACCAAGAGGAACGACGACAGAAGAAGGAATTATCGCTGGAACAATAAAGATTGCAGGAGGATCCGTACTGAAAAAGGCGACGGGTACACTAGAGAAATCAAGTGCTATTCCTGTAGAAGATGCCAAAGTGACAATCGATTCCACTGTGCTCTATACAGATGCCGAAGGAAGATTTGAGCATTCTTCTATAGACTATAAAATTCATGAAAAACGTGCCATCAGCATCGAATACAAAGGATACAAGTATATTGGATATGCGAATGTAAATGCTGATGGTGAGTATATCATCAATGTATATGATGAGTTTGAACCGTATGATTTTAAAGTCTACAGAACGATGGATGGCAAAGAGGAAGCTGTATATCCTACGCAAAATAATCTTGATTGCAATGTGACAAATGGTGATAAGCTACATAAGTTTACATTTGCTGTAGCGTCAAAAGTTCCAGGCTTAGAACCCAAAGAAGCAAAGATTCGCGTGTATTCTCGGAATGGAGAAACATCCAAAGAGTATAATACCACCTTGACGGGTAGCAGAATTTTTACACTAGAAGCAAATCCAGCAGCAGAAGGGTGGATGCCGGGATCTTATATGACGATCCAAGTATTTGACCAAAATGGAAAGGCGTATATAGAGCATGACGTCGGATTTAGATTTATTCGTGCAATGGAGGCCTTTGCCTTTGGATCTAGTTTTAAAACACCCGCAAAACCTGTACTGGATCTCGTAGGAAAAGTAGATGTATTAATGGATCTAGGGGTTAGAGGAAAAACAGAAGACTACTTCAAACCATCTGGGGATACGATCATACTCAATTTTGGGTTTAAACAAGACTACCAAAAGGCGGATATAGATCTAAAAAGCACGGCAAAAAAGGAAAACACCACCAAAGAGGAAGCTGCCGATAAAATAGACAAGGCAACCAAGGATGGAAAAGTAAATAAATCAAAACTTACAGCAAATACTAATTTTGGGTTTGAGGTTTCTCTGAATCTAGTCATGCAGCTTGATAATGATGAAGACTCGGATAAACGTGGTGAGTACTATTTCAAAGAAATGGTGTTATGCGGTAAGATTCATGCGAGTGTTTTTACCAAATATGAATACATGACCCCGATCGGTATTCCAGTATTTATGACATTTACCCTCATAGGAGATGCCACAGCACTGCTGGTTATCGAGGAATATGATAATAAAAAAATGTATTTTGATGGTAATGGAGAAATCGATTTCCTCAAAGCAGGGGGATATAGTAAAGCAGATAGAGATTTCACTATATATGGGATATTTTTACTGAGACCAAGCATCAAAATCAGTGTAGGGGCAGGATTTAATGTCCTAAATGTTTCTGTGAGTGGAACGGCTGCATTTGCACTTGACTTCACGACGCTCAACTCAGGTAAAGGCGCTGTTACATTATCCGCCGATATATCCCTCAAGATCCTATTCATTACAAAAAGATGGGAAATTGTTTCTAAACAGTTTAAACTATTTGAGTATGGAGAAGGTATTCCACGTACTTCTTCTAGTTTATTCCAGGGTACAGATTATTTATATGATCGGATAGATGACTTTGAACAGCTCTCTAGAGACTATCTACAGAACAGAAGTGGATGGAACCAAGGTAATCCTACTACGCAAAGCATAAGAAGCAGCGCTACAGGATTTTCTATCGCACAATCGATACAAGAGCAGACACTACAAACAGGGATATATCCATATCCAGATAGCAAGATGGTACACTTGGGTAATGGTCAATTGCTCCTGGTATTCGTAGATGATGATGGAAGTAGAGCAGAACAAAATAGAACAACGATCAAATACTCGATCTACAATGGAACTGTATGGAGCCAACCACAGATCATTGACAAGGACGGTACACTAGATGGATATCCTGATGTATTTGACTTAGGAGACAAAGTGGTGATTGCCTGGTCTAGTGCATCCAAAGCATTTGAAAGTACAGCAACACCGATTGAAATGCTCACGGCAATGGATATCAAAGTGACCTTCTTTGATAAATCTACAAAGACACTTGGAGACATCCAACAAGTCACAAAAGAAACAGCACAAGATCTTTCATCGGATACACAACCAACCCTCGCTTTTGATGAGACAACAGGAAAACTTATCCTGTACTATACCAAAACGGAATATGAAACGAGCTTAATTCCAAGCAATCCCAATGAGCAAACCGTTGCTTTGGTGGGAGATATTGTAAACGCATACTCTGTCATAGCCTATATGTTCTATGAAAATGGAGTATGGAGAAACAAGTATACAGAAGCTGAAAAACAAGTAATTATCGCCAATACAAATATAACGGTAGCAGATTTTGTATATTATGAAAAAGATTGGTATGGTCAAGGCTTCCTCAATCTTGCGCCTGCGGTGATCATCGCCGAAACCGATATATCAAACCTTATCCTTACTCCTTCTACGAGTAATATGGATCCCAAAATTATAGAAAGTACGGCTATAAGTTATAATGGTTTGGCACTCTATGTATACGTGATGGATGCAGATCAAGATATCAAAACAAGCTATGATCAAGAATTATACTTGCAGATCTATAACTTTGAAGAACAGACATTTACACACCCTATACAGCTTACGAATAACGGGGTGAAAGATGGTAGTCCACAGATGATCCGTTCTAATGGGATTACGTATCTATACTGGTTATCCGATGGAGATATCGTATATATGGATATATCCAAGCTGGTGCAAACAGGATTAGTCAAAAAACAAGTAGGCAACAAAGAAATCTATATCATAGACAAGAGTCAAAATAGCAATTATAGAGGGAGTTCGATCGCTGTAAAGCAGAAAGAGAACTTACCACTAGATCAATTCAAAGTAACTACGGATCATAATTCAGACACATACCTACTTTGGACAGAAAATCTGCTGACATTTAAAGAAGGTATCGCAGGAAACAGTGCAGAAGCAACCGATCCCAATAATCAATACAAAGAGAAACAACTTTTTGCCGCAAGGCGCCAAGAAGTGCTCGTGGATGTAACGTACCCTGTTTTTAATGAAGATGGTACCCCGATGCTTTATCCTGAAAAAGACGATGAGGGAAATACCGTAGACTATACAACACAGCCTGATAGCGCGGATGGAACGACAGTAAAAGTGGGTGATCCGATTCTCATAAAAGAAAAAGCAGTCAAGAGTATTTGGTCATATCCTGTGCAGTTGACCCATGAACAAGGTGCAAATATTAGCGATATATCTTATATCGTATTACCAAACGGTTTGCTGCAAGCTGTATATGTGAAATACAAACAGGTAGTAGAGAAAATCTCTGAGGGTTCTAAAACGGCATCCATCCATGTAGATGATACATCAAACCGTTCACTGATATCTACTAGCTTTACGCCTTATTCCAATATCACAATGGATACCAAGGATATTATATTTGATAGAGAAAATATACAACCAAGGAATGAAGTAACAGTCACTACAACGATTCAAAACAAAGGCTTACAAATAGCAAAGGATGTAAAGATCCTGTTTTATCAAGTGCAAAATAGTATAGAAACAGGAATAGAAGAATATCTGATCGCAGATGCATCTGGTAACAACCAAATGCTAGGAGGCGAGGAGATACAGAGATCTACGACCTGGACAGTACCCGAAAGTATTACAGACCTATCCATCAAAATCGTTATAAAAGATAAAAACAATAATACGATAGCAACAGGCACCAAGGCAGTAGAAGCAGTACCAATACTCAAAGTAAATGAACTGCAAGCATATATGAGCGCACAAAATGAAGTCGCTATACAAGCAAGTGTGACCAATGAGGGAAACCAAGAAGCAATCAACCAAGTAGTGGACTTATATGCAAATGATCAAAAACTAAGTTCCTACACCATAGAAAAGCTCTCAGTAGGAGAAACTGCTTCTATCGAAATGAAAGCGGCTGTGGATGCTACACATTTTGTACCAAAACAAACAACGGATGGATCACTTGCTGAGACACTGCCAATCCGAGTATCCACAGGGAGCAATACCGCAACAGAGTATATCGAACGTTCTATAGATGCGAATTCACTTGCTAGTATCCACATGATCACAGATATCACGATCCAAGGCATACCCAATAAACTAACAAAAGGAAAAACAGCGATCCTCACTGCCAAACTGAATGCACCTGCACCCCTACAAAATGTGAAAGTGGTTTGGACTTCATCCGATCCTTCTGTAGCCAGTGTGGATTCAAATGGTGGAATCTATGCAGGAGCACTGGGCAAAGCAACCATTACCGCTCAAGTCATCCCGACCAATACAGAATATATCCTAGAACGAGACGCCATGCCAAAACAACTAGACATCTTGCCATATATACCACAAAGTGCCATCAAGCATAAAGCAATTACGATAGAAGTATCTATGCCAGATACAAATACGCAGCAAACACCTAGCAAAGACTCATCTGGTAGTAGTACATCTATTCAAACAGGAGCACAAAATCAAACAGTATATCAAAACACACTTACTGTTACAGGCGCAAATGTAAAAGTAGATGGGGATGCATTATCGAAAGCGCTTCAGAATGCTTCTGATGAAAATCCACTCCTCATCAAATTTGCAGACAGTCAAAATAAGATAGTGATCCAACTGCCTACAAAGATCATCCAAGAAAGTACGATAAAAAAGATCATGATTGAAGTTTCAGGTATAAAAATCACCCTTCCGAAGGCATACTTTACAAACACTGAATCCGGCATATCCATTGAAAAAGTTCTAAAAGACAATATGCCAGGATTCAAGATCCATCGTGTGGAGGATTCCAAGGAAGCCACCTTTACAACACCTGTACGGGTGGATATACCCTTTGCACCACCTGCGTTTATAGCAAATACTGATTATCTTGTACTCACCAATGTCAAAGATAACCGTTCCACTCCAGTGGTCAACTCATACTACGATGAAGATGAAAAGACAGTAGTGGCGCTAATCCGAGATGCATCCGAATATATACTTGCTTACAAGCCTGTGATATTTGAAGATGCCAAAGATACATGGAGCCATAAAGCAGTCACATACCTAGCAGCAAGAGAAGTGATCAATGGGGTAGGTAATGGTGCATTTGCCCCAGAAGTCAATGTTACAAGAGCTGATTTTGTTACTATGCTCGTACGTATGTTAGACCTTAAAGTACCCACAGCCGCTAATTTTGCAGATGTAGATCAAAACAAATACTACGCAGATGCATTGGCCACGGCAAAATCACTAGGAATCATAAATGGTATGGGGGGCAATACATTTAATCCTGAAGCGCAGATCTCAAGACAAGATATGTTCGTCATAGCGGCACGTGCACTGCAAAAATTCGACCTAGTAGATGGAGCGGCATCAGGGAATGCAGACTTTAAAGATCAAGCAAACATCGCAAACTATGCACAAGACAGTATTCATATCCTACAGGCAAATAAGCTCGTACAAGGTTCTAATGGTGCTGTAAACCCAAGATCCAGCGCAAAAAGAAGTGAAACAGCACAATTCCTATATAATGTATTTATCAGTACAAACAAAAAGTATCAAGAACACTCTCTGAGTGGTCTTGATACCTCAAAATAAGAAGGAGGTGAACCATATGAATAAAGATAATCATGTAAAACCAGAAGAAGCGAAAGAAGCAAAAAAACAAGAACTTGACCTAGATGATCTTAATAATGTAACAGGAGGCTCTCTTAGAAATGTCCACAAGACGGAAACGGTTGACATCTCAGAAGATACCCGAAACAAAATATGATAAATAGGCTACTCTAAAACATTGCAAAAATAACTAGTCAATAGAATGATATATTTTGTGCCATGCTTAATTGTCAGAATTTGCTGATCAACATGATCCGCGGAAGTTTCTGCCTTGTTGGACACAAAATAGTTTTATCATCTTTGACTAGTTTTTTTTTGGAAATCTCTGCCTTACCACCTACCTTAGAATAGATCCTTTTTTAATTGTAAGAGTTCTTTGTAAAACGCTACAAGCCCATATCTTTCAATCGAAGTAAATGTTGTTCAAAGGCTGTGAAGCGTCCTTAAGGTGTAAACTGTCGATAGTGAAAAACATGTAGAGGTATAGTAATCTATTTTAAGCATTAATATACGATTTGTGGTACAATATAAGGATTAAAAATAGTGAACAACCTAAGGAGCCTATAATGGATAAAAAAGTAGCACTAGATACCCCGAAATTTGAAGGATTCACTGCATCTGAAATGTGGCAAAAGCTATATAATAAGGAGCTTAATTGTAAGAAAAACATCCTAGAATATATAGATATAACAAGGGTGCTCAAAAAGGAAAATGTGACCGAGGAGCAGATTAAAGATACATATAATTATATTTATGGACAGATAGAAGAATTAAAAGATTCCATCAAACCCAATACCATGATGCATTTAAAAAATAGTTTAAAATCACAGCTTGGAAAGTATGTGAAAGAAAAGGATCCAAAGCCCATGAATCATTTTCTAGAATTTTTTAAGGCCGCATACCCAGAAAAGAATAGAAGAAAAGATTTTACATGGGTTTTGATGGATATAGGTAGTATCTCAGAGGAGCAAATATGGACTACTTTAACCTATATCAATAAAATGTGTCTAAATAACAGTCTGAGTCTCCACTTCGATCAAAAAAAAGATATCGTGAAGATGATAGAAAAGTTAGTCAGTAAGAACAACATGCATCATATTAATAATCTTAAGAGTCTTAAACAATTAAATGATGTACTAAATATAAGTATTGTAAGTGAGGGTAAAGGATTTAAGATAATGCATAAATAAAGAATAGGGTGCTAGGCATCACAGGGTAGCACAAATTTATAAATTGTCGATATAAACTTGTAGGGAGTAAAACTATGATTATTTATACTGCAACACCTGAAGAATGGGAAGAAATTAAATATAAAGAAGAGTTCATTAGTCAAGATTTTGATACAGAAGGTTTTATTCATTGTAGTAATCCCGACCAGACAATCTGGGTCCTAAATAAACATTTTAAGCATCAAGAAAAAATGATACTGCTATGCATCGATCCAGCAGTATTGAAGTCAAAATATATACAAGAGGATTTAAAAGGTACAGGAGAGAAATTTCCGCATGTATATGGAAGTATTAATGTAGATTCCATTATCAAGATTATAGAGATCGCTATAGGTGAAAATGGAATATATTTTAGAAATAAGCAATTAACTGATTTGTTAAATCAAAATCATATTTGACATGTAAACATCTACCGAGAGGTGGATGTCTTTTTTGTATTAAGAGTAAGTAGAGATAGTATGAAACTTGATAGAATTTTAAAAATCATATTGATAATAAATTTATAACATATTACTCTTTAGGTATAAACTTAATAAAGGAGATGATTGTTTTGTATAATTTATATAACATGATTTTTAAACGTAAGTCGTTCAGACGATTTAATAATAATTTATCACTTTCTGTTGAGGAATTACAAGAAATTGAGCAGCAAATTAATAAACTTATACCATTATTGCAGGATGTTAAAATAAAATATAGGATTGTCAAACGCCAAGAAACAACATGTAAGCGTGGTGAATACTGCCTTTTGGTATATAGTGAGCAAAAAGAAAATTATCTATTAAATGTTGGGTATATATTGGAGCAATTGGATCTCTGGATGGCATCACGCAGTATAGGAGTCTGTTGGTATGGCATGGGAAAACCTGATAAATTACAGTACGATGGACTTGACTATGTAATTATGTTGGCTTTCGGAAAAGGTCGACCAGAAGAATTTAGGAAAGATTATACAAAAGCAAAACGTAAGGATTTAGAAATGATTTGGAGTGGTGAGCACATACCAGATGTTACTAATGTGGTAAGATTTGCTCCAAGTGCCTGCAATACTCAACCCTGGCGTGTAGTCTGTGAAAGTGGACATATCCGAATCTTTCGTTCAACTGAAGTACGTTCGATTATTCCTAAGGAAAAGCTTCCATTTTATAATTCCATTGATATGGGAATCTTCCTTTGCTTTATGGAAATTGCTTTGAGGTATACTCAATATAAATTTAAAAGAATATTGTATAACGAAGAAATGTATGATGCAGAGCAGTTAGAGATTGCACAGTATACAATTCATTAAGTTTATTCAACTCAAGAACACTTTCTTTACCACCACATAGAAATCAAGAATTTCTATGTAATCAAATTTATAAATAAGTGCATTTTTTTATAATTATATCCACTAAGCGTGTTTTTCTTATAGAAGAAAATTGCGAATAGATCTAATCAAAGGTATAATGGTATTGAAAAACTGGACAAATATTTTTGAAATCTTAGTTAATAGACGGAATATTAAGGATATATCTGTCTAAGATTTTTGGAAATAATAGGAGGTTTTTAGTTGACAACGAGTCTGTTTCATAGATTGTGTAAACCTTCAAATTGATGTTAGAATAAATCATCAGTTTGGAGTTTTTTTTTATGGCAAGAAGAAATCGGAATATAAGTAAAAGTGGGAAAATGAGAAGGATAGGGCATCTGCTGAAAAGTGGGTGTCTTTTTGTATGTAAGAACAGATAGAAAATAATAGGGTTAATCAGGGGAGTAGGGTTATTCTTTATTTCTTGTTAGTGAAGATGAAAAATTAGATGCTTTTGATAGAAACATAGAAACATAGAAACATAGAAACATAGAAATATAGAAATATAGAAATATAGAAATGTATGAAGGACTATGGTAAAATGTGTATTGAAGAGAAAGGGAGGCGGAATAAAATGAAACAATTTGGTGGTAATAATTGCAATCAAACGGTAAAATACCCATTAGTTCGTGTAGCAGGCGTTTGGCTAACATTGATAGGATTCGTTGTTGCTTTAGCAACCTTGGTTGGAGGTAGGTTTGAACTAAACCCATTTGTTTTTATGGCTGGTTATGGAATAAGCCTTTATATCACAGAGTTTAATCCCTATCTAAAGAGAAAATACACGCTTAAGGGCGAATTGAATAGTCAACAGAGAAAAATGGCGAAGTACGGTGATATCTCACTATTTCCGCTAATGTTTGTCATGGGTGGCTCATTTATCCCTAGTGGCGATTGGCGCATGGTTTGGTTAGGCACTTTGATGGCTACAGGGATTCATTTTCTTCTATTCATATCCATTCATGGACGAGTTATGCTATACCTTAGTGTCCTGTGCACAATTTTGCCGATCGTAGGGATGGTGTTTGTGGATATACCGTTCCTATTCTTTGGCATTCTGGATGGAGCAGTGAAGATTATTTTTGGTTTATACTTGTTTTTTAGATCGAAGGGTTGTTTGGAAGACAATACTCAATAATCTTTCATATGGAAGTGGATTGTCATCAGCATTTTAAGAGAACGTGAATTCACTTTAATTCTTTATTGGAAATATAAAAAGCACACTAGATTATTAGTCAAATGTGCTTTTGTTTTTATTTTATAGTATTTCTACTCTGCTTTAATTTTAGTTAGCTTATATCCACTTGCTACCACCATAATAAGTAATATAATCACAAGAGGAAGTAAGTTAATCAAGTTAAAATCACCCTTCATCAGTCTATACCCCCACGTTGCAGGGAATATTTTTCCGACTGTTTGCAGAGCATTTGGCAGTAATTCTACTGGGAACATTATGCCTGATAGCATTATGGAAGGTAAAAATACAAGCTGTGAAAGCATCACCAGCTTTGATGTATCCTTTACGAATAATCCAAGCACCGTTCCCACGCTCAGAGATACAACGATGAATATCGCAACGGATAAAAAATGCAAGACAATATTTGGGGGAACAGTAGCTTTAAAAGCAATGGGTGCTACAAAATAGATTACCATAATCATAATGAACAAATGTATAAATGCGGAAACAGCATTATTAACCACGCCTAACCATAATGGGATACCACCGACCTTGTATGCTTTTTTTATCTCACTTCGATAGAGCTCCACAAGTGGTGTAGGCGTACCAAGAATCGCTCCCATCATTACTCCGAATACAGTCATAGACTGTATCAAAGTATCCTTTGCAGTCGGATTGATTGAAGTAAATATACCACCCATAAAGGCAAAAAATATAAGTGGTACAACATAATAGGTGATTATTATTCCTTTGTTTCTAAGATCCAGCTTCCATTGTAATCCGATACCGTATAAAAATGCACTCATTAGGCACCCCTCCTTGCTATCTCGATAAATCTTTCCTCAAGCGTAGCTCTCTCGATTTTTACATCAAGCACGGCTATTTTCTTTATCTTGTAGCGTTCAAGCTCTGCAAGTAAGGTTTCGGTTATATTTTCTGATGTAAACATATCATTGCCTTGTTCGGTTTTAATATGAATGGTGCAACTCATACCTATTTGCTCGGTAAGCTCATTTGTCGTTCCAATAAAGGCGAGCTTACCATCTTTCAGAATACCGATTCGGTCGCAAAGGCTTTCCACCTCAGCCATATCGTGGCTTGCCATAATAATTGTTTTGCCGTTTGCTTTAAGTTTGCGAATTTCCTCATGAAGTGACACTCTACCCTCCACATCAAGACCCGCTGTCGGTTCGTCAAGAAAAATGATATCGGGATTGCCAATAAGTGCAAGCACTAAATGAAGCCGCCTTTTTTGACCTGTTGACATATCCTTGTATTGCTTGTTTTTTATCTCGTTAAGCCCAAAAGCAGTCAATAAAGCATTATGAACGCTTACTTTATTCCATTTTGAAAACAACTGTATAGCTTCAATAGCTTTGATATTTGCTGGAAGCGATGCGGACTGAAGTTGAACACCTATCTTACCGTTTATATCAATCTTACCACTGTCATATTTGCGAAGCCCCTCAATACATTCAAGAGTGGTTGTTTTTCCTGCACCATTTGTACCAAGAAAGGCAAAGATTTCGCCACGTCTTACATCAAATGAAATATCCTTAATGACGGTGTTTGATCCATAATTTTTCACAAGTCTTTCAACCTTAACAGCGATACTCATTGCGATCCCTCCTCAAATGGATTATAGCCTTGATTTTTGAAATAGATGCCTAATGCTTGTGAAATAAACGGCTGTGCAATAGTAAGTTTTTCTTTCAAGTCATTATTCCAATCATCCTTGCTTTCTGCAAATTTCATAAGCTGTGGCAGCATACTCATATCGCCCCCTGTAAATTGTAGGACTATATCCCACCACTCTTTTGCAGCTGACTGACCTTGCTCGCTTTCAGGTGATATACCGTTCTTTTGGAGTGTTACGATTTCATCGCACAACTGTTTCCAAGTAGTTAGAAGCTCTGTACCACTTTCCTCATCAAAGTTGTTTTTAATATGTCGAAGTAGAGTATCATCAAAGTGCTTAATTATCCAATAAAAATCATTTT
>CALKRZ010000079.1 GCA_937989765.1 uncultured Clostridia bacterium
CCGCTAAGATAATTCAAAGTAAACTCATCATTATCTCCGCTCGACTTGCATGTGTTAGGCACGCCGCCAGCGTTCATCCTGAGCCAGGATCAAACTCTCATATTAAAAGTTTTGATCTAGTCAGTTGTTTGTAACTGGCTAATTTGAAACTGTCTAGCAGTTTCAGTTTTTAGCTTATTACCCTAAGTCAAAAAGCTTTGTTTCCGTCATCAACTGTAAGTTGATTTTTGGGTTTGGTTGTTTACCTTGTTAAAGGTATTATACACTGTTTAGTTTTCAAAGTTCAGATAGAGCGTATTGCTTGTCACAGAAATAAATTATATCATATCTCTCAAGTTACGTCAATACTTTTTTTAATTTATCTGCTCACGCAGGAATTAAATATTATCACACATTCACTACTATGTCAACATTTTTCTTAAAATGTATTTGCGATGTGTTTTACTTTTTCTTTTGATGCTTCAAAATAAGTACTTGTAGATATTGTTTTACAAGCGCTTTATTTCAGCAACGAATCATATATTAACATCTTTTTCTACTCTTGTCAATGGTATTTTAAATAATTATTTTACCAAAAGAATTATCATCTAAATCTATTTCAACTTCTCTTGTTTACTGATCTCACAGTAGAGGATATGGTTTTCAATCATATATAACTGGCGGACAATAACTTGCCATTCATCATATGCCAATGCAGCTCCATTTAGATTGGCTAGGATTTTTTTTACCCGCTCTTCATAGTACTGACATGATCTTTCTTGTGTTTGAAATTCTTGAAATACAGCATAACCTTGATCTTCCAGCTGTTGACTTTCTTTACTCCATGTCATATATGTTGAATCAAATGTTAAGGTAGTAGCAATAATCGCTCTTGCTTTCTGCATAATTTCTTCCTTGCCTACAATCATAATATCTGTAGGATAAATATATACTTCTAGATCTTCTCCCGCAAGCATCTTATGCCCATCCGATACAAATGTGTCTAATAATTTATCTGCTATGTTATTTAAAATAGTCATAGGTATCTTATATAAAAGCCCTATACTCCTTACCTCTACATGAATTTCATCTTTTTCTAATTGATCTTTTATTTTATCTAATACTAGTCTATATCTGCCTTCTTGGATCATAATGGGTGTATGAGAAACGCTATATCTTTTTATTATTCTTTTTATCGTAATAATGGGTGCAAATAGGATCATCACTAACATGGCTACTCCAAATCCTAATGTATAATAGTATCCCATCATAAATTGTTTATAGACATGGATTCCTTTTCTTTTGGCTTGTGTATCTAGGAATAAGCCTATTCCCCCTACAATAAGAGGCAAAATAAATACTCCGATCCCATTAATAATTCTAATGACTACTATATTTGTCCTCACTACTGCTGGAATATATCCTAATACAATCTGCGTAACTAAAGGAAAAGGAATTCCAATAAGTAAGATTACCCAAAACATAGAAATCAAGGCTATGATCGATATATATATACTTTTATTCCCTGGTATTTTGCCAAAAAAAATAATCGTAGCCCATCCAAATATCGTAATGAAAATCTGAACTGCAAACATGCCAATCGTCTTTAAAATTGTGCCTACAAAAGGCATATGTCTTCACCTCATTGAAATTTTTATGTAGTATAGAATACCCTATTCTACTTTTATCATTCTATAGCACTTGACTAGTTATTTTTTCCAGATGCCTTCTATTTTACGTCTTATTTCTACTTATTTTTTTAGAAATTCCATAATAGAAGGGTTCTCATGAAAATGAGAACCCTTCAGGCAAAAGGAGAAACCAATGTAATTGTATAATACTCTTCGTTTCTACTTTAGTATATGATAAATTTTCAGAAAACATACTGGCAAAACAACAAGTATACTATAAAGTTATAACGGATCTCAGAAAAAGTATGTGGTAAGGCAAATATATAAATCTTCCAACAACTGCAAAATCGCGCTTGTGCAAAGGGCAAGTTTAGTTGAAGTCTGGGACGCGCTCCTTTGTTGCAGTTGTTTCCAGATTTATATATTTGCCTTACCACCACATACTTTTTCTGAGATCCGTTATTATTTGACTATCTATCGATTATGTTTCTGATCATAAGTTATGTCATGATCTTTTTGATTCATAATATCTGTAAAAAAGTGTCCTGTTTCTTTCACATAGTCCGTATGTTCATTTCTTACATATTCTAGCTCTGCTTCAATCTCTACCGTATGACGGTTCCTATTATCCCGAATTTGAATATCGGCAGGCTTTCCATCGTCTCCTCGCATTTCTAAATACTGTGTAAGAATATCTGCCGCAATGGTAAGATTAAAAGTATGATCATATACTTCATTATATGATTTTTGAGGAATCATCAGTTGCAGATGATAATGTCCGTCTTTTTCTTTCACCCGTGTTTCCAAAATATCATCTAACATTTCATCACCCTACTTTCATTGTGTTCAAACTTGTATACTCTTCTTATTGTTTTCAATGTGTAGGGTATTCATACTGATTTATCACTCTGAAAAATTTAACATTTTTTTCAGAAAAAATCCCGTATAAGAATTTGCATTTTCTGCGACTTCTTCTGGAGTGCCCACTGCTACTACATACCCTCCCCTAATTCCTCCTTCTGGTCCCAAATCAATAATATGATCACATATTTTGATCACATCTAGATTATGTTCAATCACTACGATAGAATTACCTCCTTCTACAAGACGTTGGAGGATGCCGATCAATTTATGAACATCCGCAACATGCAGTCCTGTGGTAGGCTCATCTAGAATATATATCGTTTTACCTGTACTTCGCTTACTTAATTCCGTGGCAAGTTTTACCCGTTGCGCTTCTCCTCCTGATAAAGTAGTAGAAGGCTGCCCCAATTTAATATAGGCAAGACCTACATCATACAGTGTCTGTAGCTTGTTTTGGATTCGTGGAATATTTTCAAAAAATAGTAATGCTTCTTCCACTGTCATATCTAGTACATCAGATATGGATTTACCTTTATACCTTACTTCCAGTGTTTCCCGATTATATCTTTTCCCATGGCATACTTCACAAGGTACATACAGATCCGGCAGAAAGTGCATCTCAATTTTAATAATACCATCCCCGCTACAAGCTTCACACCGTCCACCCTTTACATTAAAACTAAATCGACCTTTTTGATAGCCACGTATTTTTGCTTCTGGAGTTTGGGTAAATACATCTCGAATTAAATCAAACATCCCTGTATACGTAGCTGGATTGGACCTAGGTGTTCTACCAATAGGAGACTGATTAATATCAATCACCTTATCTAAATGTTCTATGCCCTGCATTTCTTTATGTTCTCCAGGCTTTATCTTCGCTTTATTTAGATCCCGTGCTAGTCTTTTATATACGATCTCGTTAATAAGAGAACTTTTCCCTGAGCCTGATACCCCTGTAATGCATGTTAGCATTCCTAATGGAATTTCTACCTGTACATTTTGCAGATTATTTTCTTTTGCTCCTACTATTTTTAACCATTTTCCATTCGGTTTTCTTCGTTCTTTAGGAAGCTCAATCTTTTTACGCCCACTTAAATAGGCCCCTGTCTGAGATTTTTCACAGGCCATAATCTGATCAACCGTACCCGCACAGATAATCTCTCCACCGTGAGCTCCTGCGGCTGGGCCTATATCTACGATATAGTCCGCCGCAAACATAGTCTCTTCATCATGTTCTACTACGATCAGCGTATTCCCTAGATCCCTAAGATGCTTCAATGTCTTTAGCAGCCTTTCATTATCTCTCTGATGAAGCCCAATACTAGGTTCATCTAAAATATAAACAACCCCTACCAAGCCTGACCCGATCTGAGTTGCTAATCGTATTCTTTGGGCTTCTCCCCCTGACAAAGTGCCTGCGGCCCGCGACAAAGTAAGATAATCGAGTCCTACATTAATCAAAAATCCGATGCGCGCATGGATTTCTTTTAGGATTTGTTCACCGATCATTTGATGTCTCTCATTTAACTCTACTCCATCAAAAAACTCTTGTGCTTGAATAATAGACATTTTTGTAATATCTGCAATACTTTTAGTAGCTATTTTCACTGCCAGTGCTTCTGGTTTTAATCTCGCACCATTACAAGAGGGACAAGGCGTATTGGTCATATACCCTTGATATTCCTGCCGCATATACTCAGAAGAAGTTTCTTTGTACCGTCTCTTTAGTCCAGGAATAATGCCTTCAAAGGGATACATATAAGAGCCTTTGCCATTGGCATTGCTGTACTCTATTTTGATCTTTTCGCCTTTAGTACCATATAACAAAACATCCTTTGCTTCCTGCGATAAACTTTCATAAGGAGTATTTAGATCGAATCCGTAATGACTGGCTAGCGCATAAAATAAGTTGCGGCTAGTACTCTCTTCATTGGTCACCGCATTCCAGCCTGGCACAGTAATCGCCCCTTGCAAAACACTTAAGGATGGGTTGGGTATGATAAGCTCCGGGTCAAACTTCATTTGAATACCTAACCCCGTACAATCTCCACAAGCTCCAAAAGGATTGTTAAAGGAGAATAACCTGGGTTCAATTTCATCTAAACTAATACCGCAGTCAGCACAGGAGAAATTTTGACTAAAGGTAAGCTGTTCCTCTCCACTTACATCCACCACCAATAAGCCTCCACTTAGTTGCATGACAGCTTCAATAGACTCTGTAAGCCTCTTCTGCATATCTTTCTTAATTACCAAACGATCGACTACAATTTCAATGGTATGTTTTTTATTTTTTTCTAATTTAATTTCTTCTGATAGATCATATACCACTCCATCTACACGAGCCCGTACATATCCATTTTTTCTGGCATCTTCTAGGAGCTTTACGTGTTCTCCTTTTCTTCCTCTTACTACTGGAGCCAAGAGTTGAATTTTTGTTCGTTCTGGAAGATTAGTAATCTGATCTACTACCTGATCGATGGTCTGTTTTTTGATTTCTTGACCACATTTAGGACAGTGAGGAACCCCTATCCTAGCAAATAAAAGTCTTAGATAGTCATAAATCTCTGTTACAGTCCCCACAGTAGATCGTGGATTGTGGCTCGTGGTTTTTTGATCAATAGAAATCGCAGGTGAAAGTCCTTCTATATAATCTACATCTGGTTTTTCCATTTGTCCTAAGAACTGTCTTGCATAGGATGATAGAGACTCCACATATCGTCTTTGTCCCTCTGCATAAATCGTATCAAAAGCGAGTGAGGACTTCCCCGAACCACTCAAGCCTGTAAATACCACAAACTGATCCCTTGGAATCTCCAAATCAATATTTTTCAAATTGTGCTCTCTTGCACCTTTTATAATAATCTTATCTTTTGACATCCTACACCTCTATTATGTTTTATTCATAGTCACAAGCGTAAACGTAAGCCATCATCTGGAAGTATCGCTCAAGGGAATATTTCATTTTCATAGCGTTCTAGTCGCTGGGGTTATAGATGCCCTGAGTGAACACGAATTATCTTTATTACGTATAAGCTTACGTATATCGCTATATTGTCCACAACGGCTGCCCCAGATCCCTTCGTTCTAGCATACGGAAGGAAGCTCCACGAACTCTATTCAAATTGAAATATTCCCTTTCGCTTAGGCTATCTGACATAGTATATTTACGTTAACGCTTATGGTTTATAGTTTTTTACTTCCTATGCAAATATTTTTTCATTTCTAAGACTTCATCTCTGAGTTGTGCTGCCCTTTCAAACTGTAGATCGGATGCTGCCTGCTTCATTTCCTTATCTAGCTTCTTGATGGATGCCTGTAATTCTTCTTTACTCATGGATTCTGGATCTTTTTCTATACCGTACTTTGCTTTTTCATCTGCTACCTTTGTAGCTTGAATAATTTCATGGATTTTCTTGCTAATCGTTTTAGGGGTAATTCCATGCGCTTCATTATATCGTTCTTGAATCTGTCTTCTTCGATTGGTTTCTGAAATCGCTCGACGCATAGAGTCAGTCATTACATCTGCATACATGATCACTCGACCCTCTACATTACGAGCTGCCCGACCCACCGTTTGAATGAGGGCGGTTTCAGATCGTAGAAAGCCCTCTTTATCTGCATCTAGAATGGCTACCAAGGATACTTCTGGAATATCCAACCCTTCTCGAAGCAGATTAATTCCTACCAGTACATCAAACACATCCATGCGAAGATCTCGAATGATTTCTAGTCGTTCTAATGTCTTAATATCAGAATGAAGATAGCGAACCCGAATTCCTGCCTCTTTCATATAGTTCGTTAAATCTTCTGCCATTTTTTTCGTCAGCGTGGTCACTAATACTTTTTGATTCTTTTGAATTTGTTGGTGGACTTGTGCCAAAAGATCATCGATCTGCCCTTTTACAGGTTTAACTTCTATAGGGGGGTCTAATAGACCCGTAGGTCTGATAATCTGTTCTACTACTTGTTGTGAATGCTGTCCTTCATATACAGAAGGTGTAGCTGATACAAAAAGCATTTGAGGAATCTTCGCCTCAAATTCTACAAACTTCAATGGCCGATTATCCATCGCAGAAGGCAATCTGAATCCAAACTCGACGAGCGTTGTTTTTCTAGCGCGATCTCCCTCATACATGCCTCGAGCCTGAGGTAGACTTACATGCGACTCATCTACCATGATCAGATAATCCTCTGGAAAATAATCCAATAGGGTATGCGGAGTACTACCTGCCGCTCGACCAGACAAGTGTCTGGAATAATTCTCGATGCCAGAACAAAAACCCATCTCTCGCATCATTTCTATATCAAAATTCGTTCTTTGGGCGATCCGTTGGGCTTCTAGAAGCCTATCCTGATCTTTGAGTTCTTTCACTCTATGCTCTAATTCTTCTTCAATCGCACAAACTGCTCGTTCCAATTTATCCTTGGGTGTTACATAGTGAGAAGCTGGAAAAATAGATATATGACTTCGAACGCCTATAATTTCTCCAGTCAGTACATCAATCTCTGTGAT
Organism: uncultured Clostridia bacterium; assembly: GCA_937989765.1. GTDB lineage: Bacteria > Bacillota > Clostridia > Lachnospirales > CALKRZ01 > CALKRZ01. The sequence goes on from CALKRZ010000079.1 coordinate 6,988, forward strand.
CCGATCTATTTCATCCCCAAAGAACTCTACTCGTATCGCTCGATCAGAAGAAGTGGCAGGAAATATTTCCACCACATCCCCCCTTACTCGAAAAGTGCCTCGTTCAAAATTCATGTCATTCCGATCATACTGAATCTCAATGAGTTTTCGAAGTACTGCATCTCGCTCTTTTTCCATACCTGGCCGCAGAGATAGTACCATCTCTTGATAATCAATAGGATCTCCTAACCCATAAATACAGGATACACTCGCTATGATGATCACATCATTTCTTTCAGCCAGAGCCGCTGTAGCAGAATGTCGTAGTTTATCAATTTCTTCATTAACAGATGAGTCTTTTTCGATAAATGTATCTGTCTGAGGCATGTAGGCTTCTGGCTGATAATAATCATAATAACTAACGAAGTACTCTACCGCATTATGAGGGAAAAACTCTTTGAATTCACTATATAGTTGAGCAGCCAAAGTTTTATTGTGAGCCATCACTAATGTTGGTTTTTGAATTTTTTGAATGATATGCGCCATCGTAAAAGTTTTACCTGAACCTGTCACTCCAAGCAGTGTTTGAAATTTTTTTTTGTCTAAAAACCCTTGGGTTAATTTTTGAATCGCTTCGGGTTGATCTCCTGTTGGGCTAAATGGTGATACAATCTGAAATTGAGGCATATATTCACCCTACTTTCTTGCATTTTCATTTTTAGAGTCTTTGGAAAAGGGATCTCAGAAAATGTATGTGACTTACCATATGCTTTCCCATAAATCTCATTTTTTCGTTGGATGTATTATATCATAATGGGGAACATTTGAAAACATATGTTTGTAATTTCTTGTCGTTATTGTTAATACAAATTTTCCCATTTATCCCCTACTATTTTTCAAAATGCTCCAATAAAAAGAATAAAAAAATACTCCATGTTCTACTCATGAAGTCTCTGTGAATTTCTGAAAAAGTATTACTTTATCCTATCCTCTTTAAAAGATCCGCATTTATTCATATATACTCACTTCTATCCATAGTTTGAGTATATCTGTTACAATGATTTTCTGCACTTTAAGCTGATATTGTATTCGATGAACTTTCATAATTCTTTTATCCACAAGCGCTTGTATCAAATCCATATCCATACTTTTTACTTCTTTGCCCAGAAGAGACATATATTTTTCTTTGATATGCTTTTCTAGCGCTATTTTATCCAAATCATCTTCTTCGTATAACAGTTCTATTTGTATATCTTTTATCATGTACTTTTGTTTGTTGATCGATTCTTCTAACTTTTGGAGCCGAGTATCCCTTTCCATAATATCACTTTCTAACCTTTTGATCTGTTCATAGTACTCATCCATTCGATGACTCATAAATGCAGTCACACTAGTAGTTCCCCATAAAGCACCAATACAAATTCCCACTCCTACAGATAATAAAAATTTAAATTTTGCTATCTTTACGGAATCCATAATTTATAGCACTCCTTCATAAGCTTTATAAAAAAGTATCCTACATTTGCCCCTGCCAATGCCGTCACTATATACACCAATTGTTTGATGACCGCTTTAAGTTCTCCTGTCAATATTCCTTTTTCTATCACTTCAAAGGATGAAAATGTGCCTCCCAATGCTAGCGCTACTGCCCATATTTTAACTGAAGCTGCCACATCCAACATGGTTTTGAAAGGAGGATGATCGCTAATCAGAGCACCTAGTGCTGCAAAAAAACTAGCCCCAATCATTACGCCAAAAGCAATCAAAAAAGTATATAGCATATTTGAAAAAAAAACAGCCATTTTGTGCACCCCTATCATAAAAGGTTATTTTACACAATATGACTGTCTATATTTATTTATCCCTATTTATACTTTGTTTTATTGAGTACATTTGTATTCTTCTAATCCTCTTGATAATTGGTCTGGGCATGAAGTATCTTTGCGACCACACCGAATTCCTTTGAGTCGTATAATCGCCTCATCTACAGTAAGTCCCTCCACCAACCGGCTGATCGCTTGAAGACTCCCTGAGCAACCATTATAAAATTTTACCGTAATTATTCTACCCTCTTTTACCTCAAATGTAATTTCTGTGGTGCAGACACCTTTTGGTATATATCTATACACTATAACCCTCCTATCGCATCAAAAAGAAAAACCCTCCATCAAGAGGGATTTTTGTTTTTGTACTATTACTAGTTAAGTTTTCAAAAGTTCTATAAATTTAGGATCTCAGAAAAAGTATGTGATAAGGCAAATATATAAATCTTCCAACAACTGCAAAATCGCGCTTGTGCAAAGGGTAAGTTTAGTTGAAATCTGGGACGCGCTCCTTTGTTGCAGTTGTTTCCAGATTTATATATTTGCC
>CALKRZ010000080.1 GCA_937989765.1 uncultured Clostridia bacterium
AAGGCAATAGAGCAAAGATCCCCGAATTTAACGAAAAAGAAATAATTAAAAAACTAAAACAATATGTGTCAACAGATCAGATATGTAATGTTTCAAAGATTGAAGCCATAAAAATGATTGAAAGTTGGTTTTTTTATGACCTTGTAAATATTTGCAACTATATAGGTGTGCCCTACACTGGTAACCTTACTAGAAGTTATAAAAATCCTGAGAAACTTGACTGTAAGGATTTATCTAAACTTTTTGCAAAAGGTACTAAAAAACAGTATTATAAAAAAGGTGATAACTCTTTTCTGAATTATTTAAATATACAAAACATATATATACACTGCTTGGATCTTCAAAATGGTATACAACAAATACGGTTAGACTTTCAGTAAAGGTATATATATTCAAAAATAAACAATAGAACTTATTGTAACCTTTTAAGAAATGCTAAAGAACACCATAAAGTGAATTGATAATAATAACATGTTCTGCTATTAAGAATCAATAGCACCTTAACTATTTATATTAATTTAGAATCAATAATAATTAATATTTTACTTAACTAAGTGATAGTTTTCACAGAATAAAAAAAGGCTACTGTTCCCATCGGAGCAGTAGCCTTTTTTTATTGCAAATTTCCAAGTGCTTGGAGATTTAAAAGTGATGAAGCAAAGAAGGGGTATTTATATGCCTATATTTCAGAAAAAAACTATAACTGTGATATAAGTCATAGAGATCATCCGCAATATGGTATATATTGTGTATATCAGATGAAAGAAAACCGATAGGTTTAATAATGATATGAGGAGGAAGAAGTATGTTTTGTTATCAATGTCAAGAGACTGCAAAAGGTTCAGGTTGTACGATGAGAGGTGTTTGTGGTAAAACCAATGATACAGCCAATCTACAGGATTTACTCATGTACACCCTCAAAGGAATTTCACTATACACTGTGAAATCCAGAGATCTAGGGGAATTAAATGTAAAAGTAGATACGTTCATCATGGAAAGTTTATTTACAACGATTACCAATGCGAACTTTCACAATACTACATTTGTGGATCGAGTCAGAGAAGGAATAGCCCTTCGGGCAGAAGTAAAGGCTCAATTAGTAAAAGAGGGAATATCTATACAAGATGTAACCCATGACAGTGCAGTGTGGACGGGGAATACCGTAGAAGAGTTTGAGAAAAAAGCAGAAGTAGTAGGAGTCTTGGCTACTGAAAATGAAGATGTACGATCTTTGAGAGAATTACTGACATATGGACTCAAAGGGATGGCGGCTTATGCAGAGCATGCGCGTAATTTAGGATATACAGATACGACGATCCATGAATTTATGCAAAAAGCATTGGCAGCTACTACCGATGATACATTGACAGCAGATCAACTCGTGGGTCTTGTGATGGAATGCGGTAAATTTGGTGTAGATGTCATGGCGCTCTTAGACAAAGCCAATACTTCTACCTATGGACATCCAGAGATCACCAAAGTAAATATTGGGGTCCAACACAAACCAGGCATACTAATTAGCGGCCATGATCTGAAAGATATGGAAGAATTATTAAAACAAACAGAGGGTACAGGCGTAGATGTATATACACATAGTGAAATGCTTCCCGCTCACTACTATCCAGCCTTCAAAAAGTATGCACATTTTGTAGGCAACTATGGAAATGCTTGGTGGAAACAAGATAAAGAATTTGAAAGCTTTAACGGTCCCATCTTGATGACAACCAACTGTATCGTACCACCAAAGGATGCTTACAAAGGCAGAATCTATACCACAGGGGCAGCAGGATTTGAAGGAGTTACGCATATTCCCGATCGGAAAGACGGTCAGACCAAAGATTTCTCTGCGATCATTGAGCAAGCCAAAAACTGTCCACCTCCAATAGAAATCGAGACAGGAGAAATCATCGGAGGTTTTGCCCATACTACAGTCCTCGGTCTTGCAGATAAAGTGATCGATGCCGTAAAGAGTGGAGCCATCAAACGCTTCTTTGTAATGGCTGGCTGCGATGGAAGAATGAAGAGCAGAGATTACTATACAGAATTTGCAAATACCTTGCCAAAAGACACAGTGATCTTAACAGCAGGCTGTGCAAAGTATAAATATAATAAGCTAGACTTAGGTGATATCGGCGGAATCCCAAGAGTACTCGATGCAGGACAATGTAATGATTCGTACTCCTTAGCGGTCATCGCATTAAAACTCAAAGAAGTATTTGAATTAAATGATATCAACGAGCTTCCTATATCTTATAATATTGCTTGGTATGAACAAAAAGCAGTGATCGTATTACTGGCACTTCTATACCTTGGCGTAAAGAATATTCATGTAGGACCTACATTACCAGCCTTCCTATCTCCAAATGTAGCTAAAGTATTAGTAGATACGTTTGGGATTGGTGGAATCACAAATGTGCAAAGTGACATCGAAATGTTTATGAATCCTACAGCTTAATCAGTAGATGAAAAGCAATAACAATATAACTTCAAAGAGCCTAACTGGCTCTTTTTTTACATGAAATTTTAGTATATGATATATAATACAAGAATCATAAGCGTAAACTTAACCCATAGTATGGCAGATAGCCTAAGCGAAAGGGAATATTTCAATTTGAATAGAGTTGGTGGAGCTTCTTTCCGTATGCTAGAACGAAGCGATATTAGGCAGCCGTTGTGGACAATATGGCGATATACGTAAGCTTACACGCAATAAAATAATCCGTCTTTGCTCAGGGTAACTGATACCACCAGCGACTAGAACGCTATGAAAATGAAATATTTCCTTGAGCGATACTTCCGAATGATGGCTTAAGTTTACGATTATGATAATAGAATATAGGTAAATATTGAGCAATGATTATTTTGAAAGCAGAACAGGAGGTCGAATATGTCTATATTTAAAAATGATTGGGAGCCTCTTTTACAAGAAGAGTTGCAAAAGCCATATTATAAAAGCCTAAGACAGTATCTCATTCAGGAATACCAAACGAATATCATATATCCAGACAAAAATGATATTTTTAATGCCCTGCATTATACATCCTATGAACAAGTAAAGGTTGTCATCTTAGGACAAGACCCTTATCATGGACCAGGACAAGCGCATGGGCTGAGTTTTTCGGTGAAAGCAGGGGTCAAAGCACCTCCATCTCTCCAAAATATTTTTAAAGAATTAAAAGATGACCTAGGCTATCAGATTTCTAAAAGTGGATGCTTGGAAAGTTGGGCAAGAGAAGGGGTATTACTCCTAAATACAGTATTAACTGTTCGACAAGGGGAACCTAACTCGCATAAGGGAATCGGATGGGAAATCTTTACGGATCGAATTATTGAGCTGCTCAATCAAAGAAGCACGCCTATAGTCTTTATATTATGGGGAAAAAATGCATATGAAAAAGAAAAGCTCATCACGCAAAAGCACCACTTTATGATTAAATCTCCTCATCCAAGTCCTCTTTCAGCCCACAGAGGATTTTTTGGGAGCAAGCCTTTTTCGAAAGCCAATCAGTATCTAGAATCTGTTGGGCAAAGCCATATCAACTGGGAGATCGATTATATATAGACAAAAAATAAAAAACGTATACTATACAAGCAAAAATCCATAGTTGACACAGTACAGATTGAAAAGTATAATTATAAATATAAATGAATAATTATACAAAACCAGTGAAAGGCTGTGATATACAATGAGTAAAGTTTTTGTGGATGGACAACATGGTACAACAGGGCTCCAAATTCATGAATATTTGTCAAAGCATGAGCAAGTGGAAGTGCTTTCTATTGATTTTGAACAAAGAAGAGATATAAAAGTAAGGAAAGAATATATGAATCATGCCGATATAGTTTTTTTATGTCTCCCTGATGAAGCCGCCAAACAATCCGTAGAGCTGATCGAAAATGATCATACGAAAATCATAGATGCGAGTACAGCCCATCGGACACGGGAAGAGTGGGCGTATGGGATACCAGAATTATGCAAAGAGCAGCGCAATATCATTAAAAAATCGAAGCGAGTAGCAGTACCAGGATGCCATGCTACAGCTTCTATTCTAGCCATAGCGCCACTAGTAAGAGTAGGAATCCTTCCAGCAGACTATCCTCTTTCTATTCATTCCATCACAGGATACAGTGGTGGTGGCAAAGAAATGATCGCAAAATATGAAGAAGTACAGGATGAATACTTAAAAACACCTAGACATTATGCATTGACCCAAAATCATAAACATCTTCCAGAAATCACAAAGTACGCAGGATTGGCTAGAACGCCTTTGTTTTTACCCACAGTGAGCAATTACTATAAAGGCCTAGCAGTGAGTATACCCTTGTATACAGACCTATTATCAAAATATCATCATCCCAAAGATCTGTGCAGCTATCTAACAGAGTACTATGAAGGAGAAAACTTTGTGACTGTACATCCATTTGGAGATGAATCTTTACTCTTGGATGGAGGTTTTGATCTAGCAGGGAATAATAATTCGAATAGGGTGGAACTATTTGTTTTTGGTAATCAGGAAAGGATCGTATTGATGGCTCGCTTAGATAATCTAGGAAAAGGTGCTTCGGGTGCGGCTGTGCAGAACATGAATATTATGCTAGGAATCGATGAAAAAACAGGATTGATAGGATAAAAATACATAATAAAAGCCGATACAAAAGGATCGGCTTTTATTATGTATTTTATTTTGCTGGAACAGTTATTTTTTGTCCTGGGAAAATCAAATGAGCATTTTTTAGTTTATTCATGTCTTTAAGTTTTTCCCAAGTAGTGCCAAAGTTTTTAGCAATTCTCCACAGTACATCCCCAGATTTTACTACATATACAGTAGTGGTCACTTGTGGTTGCGCTTCTTCTACAGTTTCTTGAATTGGTTGTTGTACAGGAATTTGTACAGGTTCTTCTTGTTTTACTTCCTCTTTTTTAACGGTTACTCTACCTTCCACAGCTGGAATCACTACATTTTTAGACTGAAGATAGGCAATCACAGCTTCATCTAGTGCAGGGAAGTTGTTTGCAACAGGTGCTGATTTAAACATTTCATATCCATCTCCACCAACTGCCATAAAGTCATTGGTTGCTAGGATATATTCCTTGCTTAGTTCTAATGCTTTTCCATTCACTGTTACATCTACAACTCTTTCGCCAGCAGGTTTTGTGGTGTCGATCGCATATTGGATGCCTGCTACATGAGGGAAACCGCCAGAGGCTTCAGGATAACTTTTGGTTCCATGCTCTAGAGCCGCTTTTAGATCAGCTCCAGTTACTTTTTTGGTTATGATATAGTTTCCAAAAGGTAAAACAGTGATGACATCACCTTTTGTAACATCTCCTGCTTCAATGGAAGCACGGATGCCGCCACCATTCGTTAGCGCTACATCAGCACCAGAGATAGCGATCATAGCATTGGTAATCAGGTTTCCGAGGTTTGTTTCACCTGCACGCACTAGATCTCTAGTACCTTCTAGTTTTACATCTACCTTTGATACTACTTCAGATAATACACTTTCTTGAGCTGCTTTCACTTCATTGATCACTTTCATGACAGCTTCATCCGCTGCTCCTTTAGAAGCTGTTTCAAAATCCACTAGGCTTGCTTTCTTAGAAGTTACTTTATTCGCCTTTACAGTTAATTCTACTACACCTACATATTTGCCGTATTCTCCAGCACTTACGATCAGTGTATCTCCAGCAGCCTGTCCATCTTTTAGTACATCATGGCTGTGGCCGTCTACGATCAGGTCAATACCTGCTACTTCAGCAGCTACCTTAGTGCTAGTATATTCTCCTTCAGTGCCTAAATGTGCTAGGGCAATGATAATATCTACTTTGCCTTGAAGTTCTGCAACTGCTGCTTTTGCTTGTGCGACTGGATCTGCAAAAGTGAGTCCTTCTACATTTTTTGGATGGGTTTTATAAGCTGTTTCAGGAGTAGATACTCCAAAGATCCCTACTTTGATACCATCCACTTCTTTAATGATATAAGAAGGAAGAAGAGAAGTACCATCAGCTTTTTTCACATTACCACCTAAAATCGGAAATTTTGCCATAGTAGCGAGTGCTAACAAGCGTTCATACCCATAGTTAAAATCATGATTACCTGCTGTCATGGCATCATAGCCTATCTCGTTCATAATGTTAAGAATGCTTTCACCCTTGACTAAGGTTGAAATCGTTTGTCCATGAAAGGAATCTCCAGCATCTAATACTAAAGTATTCGCATTTTGAGCTTTATACTCTTTAATCACGGTTGCAATTTTTCCGTACCCAATCTCAGTTTTGCTTTCTAATACCCTACTGTGGATATCATTGGTGTGAAGGATGGTAATTTGCTTTTCTGCTGTCTCTTGAGCAAAAATCGGTAAAATCCCTAAGGTAGAGAATACCAATGCCAAAGATAATACGCCTGCAAAAAATTTGCTTTTCAGCATTCTTGCTTGTTTCATTTCTTTTCCTCCATTCAAGTATGTAGTAGTAGAGAGTATAAAAAACTTCTGCAAGATTTCTTGCAGCCCCCCCTATACTCTATGTTAAAAAGAAAAAAGGCTTTTGTCAACCTTTATAGACCTTGAATTTCAAAAAGTTAAGCGTAAAAGATGAAAGCTATGAAAGCAAAGTATTATGCAAATGATTGCGAACGATGTTATAATATTGTAGGTTAGGCAACTTCAAAAAAAAACTTTGCAATCTGCTGGTCTATTTTGCGTCATACTGCGTCAGCAGAACCCGCTGATAGCCCCACTAGCAACGGAACCGGCTTCCTTGTCTGACGCAAAATATCCTCAGCATCTTTGCAAAGTTTTTGTTTTCAGTTGCCCTAGGATAAAAGTATAGCTTTTTATCACAATAAAAGTCTAAAAATATCCTATCTTGAGTTTCTTTGTAATACATAAGTCAAGAAAATTATAGTACATAGGAAGGGGTCTTGAAATGAATTACACACATGAAGTGGAAAAAATGTCTTGCGTGGCGAAGGGTCCAAATCATGGATCCGCACCCATTCCGCAAGAAGGAAAATGGGTACAGGCCAAAGAAGTAAAGGATATTTCCGGTTTAACCCATGGGGTTGGCTGGTGTGCACCTCAACAGGGTGCTTGTAAGCTTACATTGAATGTAAAAGATGGGATTATACAAGAAGCGCTAGTGGAAACCTTGGGCTGTTCTGGCATGACACATTCTGCAGCTATGGCAGCAGAAATTTTGACAGGAAAAACAATCTTAGAAGCACTGAATACAGATCTTGTATGTGATGCGATCAATACAGCGATGAGAGAATTATTCCTTCAAATCGTATATGGAAGAAGCCAAACCGCATTTTCAGAAGGCGGCTTGCCTATCGGTGCAGGACTTGAAGATCTAGGAAAAGGACTAAGGAGTCAAGTAGGTACTATGTATAGTACGATGGATAAAGGTCCTAGATACTTAGAAATGGCAGAAGGA
>CALKRZ010000081.1 GCA_937989765.1 uncultured Clostridia bacterium
CTAGACAATTGTATATTCATAGAAATACATTAGTGTATCGATTGGATAAACTACAAAAGATGACTGGACTTGATTTACGCAATTTTGATGATGCGATTATTTTTAAAATCACATTGATGGTGAGTAAGTATATGAATTACATGGATACAATCGGGTATTAGAGAGTATTGTTTTTGTGGAAGTATAGGTAATTGGTACTGGAATGCTTGCAGTTTTATGACAATTTATATACAATAACAGTAATGGGGTTTTGCAGAAAGGAAGAGCACTTTGATTGAATTTAGAAATATTACTAAGGTGTATCCTAATGGCACAGTCGGGGTCAGGGATATATCTATGCATATAAAAAAAGGAGAATTTGTTTTTATTGTAGGCAGTAGTGGTTCGGGCAAATCTACTTTAATCAAATTGCTCTTAAAAGAGATCGAACCTACAGATGGGGAAATTATGATTCGTGATCGAAACACTACCCGAGTCAAAAGAAGTCAAGTTCCCTATATCAGAAGGGAAATGGGTGTTGTATTCCAAGATTTTCGCCTGCTTCCTAATAAGACGGTATATGAAAATGTTGCCTTTGCCATGCAGGTAGTGGAAGCAAGCCCTAAGGAGATTCGTAGAAATGTGCCTATGGTATTATCCATGGTAGGCCTTTCAAAAAAAGCCAAGGCATATCCTCATCAGTTGTCAGGTGGAGAACAACAAAGAACGGCATTAGCGAGAGCTATTGCCAATAATCCTGCTATCGTATTAGCAGACGAGCCTACAGGAAACTTAGACCCCAATACTTCTTGGGAAATCATGAAATTATTAAATGATATCAATCATCGTGGCACCACAGTGGTGGTTGCTACCCATGCCAAAGAAATCGTAAATGGCATGAAAAAGAGAGTCATCACCCTTCAAGATGGACATTTGATGCGTGATCTTCAAAAAGGTGGGTATGGCGATGAAAATTAGGACGATCAAACTCTATTTCAAGGAAGGATTCTATGGTATCTTTCGTAATCGACTTATGTCATTGGCTGCGGTAGCTACCATAGCTGCTTGTCTTTTTATTGTGGGGATCTCTTATTGTGTAGCGATTAACTTAGATTTTATGCTAGAGACATTAGAAAAAACCATGGGAGTGACTGTGTTTCTGGAGAAAGATATTACGATGACGCAGATTGAACAAATGCATAATCGAATTAAGCAAATTCCACATGTTACAGAAGTGAAGTATATATCACCCAAGCAGGCGTTAGATGAGTTTCAAAGGGATCTTGGAGAACAGGGAGGAGCAGGGGTACTAGAAGGTCTTGAACTAGATAATCCTCTTTCACCCTCTTTTGAGATTTCCCTAACAAATGCCAAGTATCAAAGGGCAATCATTGAAAGTCTTAGTGAACTGCAAGGTGTAAAAAAAATTAAGCATGCACAATCAGAGGCAGAAATTTTGATGGGTATAAATCGCATGCTTCGGATTATCAGTTTAATTCTTGTAGGCATTCTTAGTATCATTGGCATTATCATTATTATGAATACCATTAAAATAACAGTATATATACGACGCTATGAGATAAATATTATGAAGTATATTGGTGCTACGGATTGGTTTATCCGATGGCCATTTGTGATCGAAGGTATTTTGATTGGACTGATTGGGGCATGCATTCCAATATTTATAATTTGGGCTTCCTATGGTTTTGTGATACAATTAATTTATGATAAATTTACTGTGATACAAAATTTATTCGTATTTAGACAAGCGAATGAAATTTTTCCAGCATTATTGCCCATCGCCATTGCTATGGGGGGGATCATTGGTATGATCGGAAGCACTTTGTCCGTTAGAAAGCATTTGCGGGTATAAAATGGGACAATGGGTAAGGAGGGGAAGCTTTTGAGAAGTATATTCTCTAAGATCTTGATTATGGGGGTTTTACTCAGTATATGCACAACATCTGTTTGGGCATCTAATAAGAGTATTAATACACTAAAACAGCAAAACAAATCAATAGAACAAAGTATTGAAGAAAACAAAAAGAAATTAGAAGTGACGAAAGCACAACAAAAAACAGTATACCAAGAAATAGAGAATCTAGAGACAACCCTTTCAAAGGTTATATCAGAATTGATCACGATCAATCAGCTTTTGGAAGATACCAAGGGTCAAATTGATCGTACAGAAGCAGAATTACAAGAAGCATGCAAACAGCGAGAAAAATATCTTGAGGTCATAAAAAAACGCATAAAGTACCTTCATGAGAATGGAAATATAGGCTATCTTCAAGTGCTCATGCAGGCAAAAGATTTTAGAGATTTTTTAAATCGTATGCAGTATATAGAAGAAATCATGGAATATGATCAATCTGTCATGGAAAAAATGGAGGGAATGGAACAAAATATTCAAGAACAAATGAGGCAGTTGGAGGATCATAAGATCGAGATCGAAATGTTGGTAAAGCAACAGAGCACAAAAAAACATAGTATTGAGCAGCAAAAGGTAAAGAAGGGGGCACTTCTCACCAAACTTTCTTCAGATGAAAAGATGTATTATCAACAGATTAAAGAATGGGAAGAAATGTCTAAAAAAATAGAAAAAGAGATTATTAAGCTTACGCAAGCGAGTACACGAAAATATGGGGGAGGCAAAGTAGAATGGCCTGTACCCAATCATTACACCATAAGTTCACAATACGGCAATCGACCGAGTCCTTTTACGGGTAAAACAGAATTTCATACGGGGATTGATATTCCAGCGCCTACAGGCGCGAAAGTCATATCAGCAGCCCCAGGAGTGGTTATTCATGCAGGATATATCAGAGGATATGGAAATACGATTATTATAGATCATGGGAGCGGACTTAGTTCATTATATGCTCATAATTCCAGTTTGGTCGTGTCTAATGGACAGGAAGTCAAACGAGGAGATGTAATTGCTAAGATTGGAAGCACAGGATATTCCACAGGTCCCCATAGCCATTTTGAAGTGCGGGTTAAAGGAGTTCATGCCAATCCTATGAATTATGTAAAATAAAGACGTGTAGGCGTCTTTTTTTTCACGCTTTCTTGTGCTATTTTAAAGAAGATATATTTTATAGTTGAATCGCCAAGTGCGTGGTATAATAAGAAAGAGTAATTAATAAAATGTAAATATAACTGCTGAAGGAGTGTTTAGATATGAAAGACAAAAGAAGTTTTTTTGCAGGTATGGCAGTTGGGTTTAGTATTATGTTCATCATAAATATATTTTTTGTAGGTGCCCAATTTGTTTCTCGTGTGGTAGGAACCACAAAACTATCTTCTACTCAAAAGATTAGTAAAATCGTTACGATTCTCAATCAAAAGTATGTAGATGAGATTAACCATGAACAATTGCAGGAAGGGATTTATAAGGGCTTAGTAGCCGCAGTAGGAGACCCGTATACTACATATTTTAACAAAAAAGAATATGATCGTTTTACAGCAGAGATTGAAGCAACTTATGCGGGCATTGGTGTAGTCGTATCTGTAGATCCGAAGGATCAGCTTATTACAGTCGTATCTCCTTTTGAAGGTTCTCCAGGAGCGATGGCAGGAATTCTACCGGGAGATAAAATCTTGAAAGTAAATAACTTTGAAGTATTTGGTGATGGTTTGGAAGAAGCGGTCAGTATGATTAAAGGGCCTGTAGGCACTACGGTCAATCTAACTTTATTTCGGAAAAATGAAAATCGCATGCTTGAATTGTCCGTAAGAAGGGAAAAAATTGATATTCCTACAGTATCTCATAAGATGTTGGATGATCAGATCGGATACTTACGAATTAGTGGTTTTGATGCAGTTACCTATGATCAATTTTTAAAAGCTTATGTGGAATTAACTAAGCAAGGTCAAAAAGGTTTGATTATTGATCTGCGCAATAATCCAGGAGGACTTATGCATATTGTGGCGCAGATCGCTGATGAGCTACTTCCAAAAGGAACCATCGTGTATACGGAAAACAAGGCAGGAGAAAAAGAATTCTTGAATTCTGATCAAGAAAGACGAATTCATGTACCCCTAGTCCTTCTAGTCAATGGATATAGTGCCAGTGCATCGGAAATATTAGCAGGAGCAGTAAAGGATCATAATATCGGAAAATTAGTAGGTACCACCACCTTTGGCAAGGGACTTGTACAAAGCTCGTATAAGCTAGGAGATGGCTCCGCTATCAAAGTAACGATATCTAAATACTTTACACCTAGTGGAGTATGTATCCAAGGGATTGGTATAGAGCCTGATTATATAGTAAAACTTCCAGAAGAGCTAGAAAATAAATTAACCCTAGAAGAAGCAGAAGATATTCAATTGCAAAAAGCAGTAGAAGTGATTCAAGAACAACTTCGATAAGACATTGGAAAGAAAATAGCGGATCTCAGAAAAAGTATGTGGTGGTAAGGCAAATATATAAATCTGGAAACAACTGCAACAAAGGAGCGTGTCCCAGATTTCAACTAAACTTACCGTTTGCACAAGCGCGATTTTGCAGTTGTTGGAAGGTTTATATATTTGCCTTACCACATACTTTTTCTGAGATCCAAAATAACAAGATAAAAATCCCCTATTTAGGGGATTTTTAAATAAATTTTTGAGGTGGGAATATGTCCTCTTTATTGAGAATTTTACATGTTACACTATATCAAGTGGCGAATGCAGTACTTAGTGGAACTTTTCTACTGATTATATTTCTTGTATTCATGATGTACAAAAAAAATGAACAAGTGAGCAAACATAGCATTCCAATGGGTAAAAATACGCTCCTATCTAATATGATTCATGCCAGCTTATTTGGAATTTTGACCGGGATCATAGGAAGCTTTATACTAGTTACCTTGGGTATTTCACTACAAATATCCCGATATCTCCTATTTCTTCTGCCTATTGCTATTCTACTCGCGATGTTTAATATGCGGTATTTATGTTTTTCTTATGCGGGAGGGGTACTAGGCATACTAGGGCTCATTTTTCGTGGGAATATAATTTTTGGAATTCAACTGCCTACTATGAATCTAGATATACCAGGTCTTTTGGCATTAGTGGCAGTTCTTCATTGCATGGAGTCTATTTTGATCTTTACGCAGGGTGCTAGTGGAAGCATTCCGTTGGTGATCAAAAGAAATGGTAAAATAGCGGCAGCGTATTTGATGCAAAAATTTTGGCCTATTCCATTTGCTCTTTTGGTTTTACAGCTTCAACCTCAAGTCCCTACACAATCTATAATTGCAGTGCCAGAGTGGTGGCCTTTGACTAAAATGGCATCATTGGAACCGAATATGCTTGCGGTATACTTTATATATCCTCTCGTAGCGGCCCTGGGATACGGCAATATTGCGATTTCCACATCCCCTGAAAAAAAAGCAAAAAGATCATCTAAGCAGCTTATGATATATAGTACGCTGCTTCTTTTCTTGGCTGTTTTATCTGTGGAACGGATCTGGATACAGCTCATAGGCGTGCTTTTCATGACACTTGCCCATGAACTCATTATTATTAGAGATCAGTTCCATGAAAACAAGTCGGTTCTTTATTATGATTTGCCAGAAAAGGGAGTTCGGATTTTAGAATTAAAATCTGATGGGGCGGGAGAAACGATGGGGCTTGTTAGGGGAGATATTATACAGTCATTTAATGGAACAGAGATTCAAGATATGAATCATCTACAGAGACTGTTGGACCATTTTTATACGGTGATTTGGATGGACGTCTTAAGAGCAGACGGCAGTAAAAAATATATAGAATTTACAGCTTATCCTTCAGGGATCAATGATCTAGACATTATTCCTCTTCCACAAAATCCAGTCAATACATATAAAATAGATACACCTGGGCTACATCATATACTTAGGCGTGTCCAAAAAAATAATTAGTTAGTATAATGGTCTATTTTGTGCCGTACTTCTTAGGTTTTTATTTTTTCAATTTACAAATAAGTATACATCATGTAGACTAGGGTTATAAACTTCGATATGAAGAGTATAGAGGATTACTTCAAGGGGGTAAAGTATGGCAAGTTTAGAAAAATTAAAAGAAATTGGAACGCTTGTCAAATGTAATACCGATCAATTTTTCTTCTATGAAGGTCAACCCGGTAATACCATCTATATTATTTTAGCTGGCAAGGTAGGTGTCATGGTTAGTACTGTAGATGGTTTTGCGATTACAGTGACAACACTTGGGGCAGGAGAGTTTTTTGGAGAGATGTCTCTTCTAGAGAATTTACCTAGAAGTGCTTCTATTGTGGCCTTAGAACCTACTCTTGCCATCTCTATAGATGAAAATAATTTTAATACATTTATATGTAGGCAACCTGATATGACGTATAAGATCTTGAAAGCACAGAGTAGAAGGATTCGACAGTTGACGGATGAAATGAAAACGTTAAAACAACCAGACCCAACCCCTTCACAGGAAAATACAGGTGTAGTTACAAAGGAAAAATATAAACTAAGTAGCGCAGGTTCAGGTCTGTTTCACGATGGGCATAAGACCTATGGGATTACTGCACCTGACAGTCATCGCACTTTTTTATATACAAAAGAAGTAGAATGTCCTATTTGTTATGAGAGTTTTACAACACAAATGCAGCGTTCTTCCAAAGCAAAACTGGATCATATTGACCCTGATCTAAGACAGCATTTTGTGGACTTTGAGCCCTTATGGTATATGATGTGGATTTGCCCTCACTGCTATTACACCAATTTTTATACAGAGTTTCAAATGGTACATCCTAGTATGGTAAGAGTGCTTAAGAGTGAAAGTACAGATTTAAAAAGCAAAATAAGCATTAATTTGACAGAAAAACGGACAATCGATGAGGTATTTGCGCTGTATTATATCGGATTATACTGTGCCAGCATGGGCACTCCAAAGCCAATTAGCTTTGCTAAATTTTGGCTACGGCTTATGTGGCTCTATGATGATGTAAAGGATACACAAATGTCCGAACTATCAGCTCAAAAAGCATTTGAATATTATTATAATGCAGTATACAATTCTTCCATGGATGTATCAGAAGAGCAACAGCAGAGGCTTCTTATGTTGCTTGGTGAACTAGCACTTCGCTGTGGCAACCATGAAGAAATGCTCCGAAGCTATCAAGGTGCTATTAAGATCAAAGGCAATCCAGGACTCAGTAATCAAATTCGTGATCGTTATCAAGAAATCAAACAAAAAATCCCTAAAGTATAGATTGAAAGGATGTATAGGATGCATCCTTTTTCTGTGTTTTTTGGAATATACATAAGGGAGGAGAATGAAATGAGACGTATAAGGTTTTCATACTACAAAAAAATGACGAGTTGGATTATTAGTATAGTAGTACTCTCTCTTTCTATGTTTACATCCTATGCATATAGTCAAATCACACAAGGTGATTTTTATAGAATAGCTCTAGAAGATGGATTATCTGATCCGTGGATCACGTGTATACTCCAAGACTATAAAGGTTATATGTGGATCGGTACAAAAAATGGGTTAAATCGATATGATGGTTATTCTATAAAGGCATATAAAAAGGAACCATTTTATGAGCAATCCTTAAATAATAGTGAGATTACAGTTTTGTATCAAGATCACCAGAATAGGCTATGGATTGGCACAACGGATGGAATCAACTTATATAATCCTATTACAGAGGATTTTACTAGGTTTGATATGGAAGGGCACAATCATCAGGATCAAAAGGGTACATATATTTCAAAGATCATGGAGGATCAGACGGGACGCTTGTGGATTAGCACTTCAAATGGTTTGATGTGTTATGATCGCACTCAAAACAAATGGACACCCTATGGACCTGCAGAACAAGAGAGTAGTTCATCTATTCTGGCCCTGCATGAGGATATGGATGGAAATATTTTATATGGAACATGGAGTGGGTTGCAGAGGTTATCCATAGGATCAGATATGTTTTCAGATATCATTGTGGATGATCCTGTTTTTGCTGTGAAACAAGACGTGACGAAGGCATTTTGGTTTGCAGCCCGAGAAGGATTATACCACTATAAATATAATCAAGACTATAAAAAATATGCCTATGGAGATAGTCTGGAAAAGGAAGAATTTTATACCATAAGTGCGATTTATGAAGATCAAGACCTTCATAAATATATTATTACTCAAGAGAAGATCATAAAATGGGATCATACTACGCAAAAGTTCTCGTATGTTTCTGGGTTAGGCGAGGATATATGGATCAACGAAAGTATACAAGATACAAAAGGACGAATTTGGCTTGCTACAGATCAAGGACTTTATATATTTGATAGTAAGAAAGATAAAGTGGTATACTACCGCCATGAGCTAGATAATAGGTGGAGTATTGCATCTAATCGGGTTCAAATGCTATATGAAGATTCTATTGGGCATATTTGGATAGGTACTATGGGCGCACTGAATTGGTTTGATCCCGATCAGGAGCAGCGGGATTATTATGGAACAAAATGGGAAGAACCATGGTATGAAGATTTAAGACAACAGAAGCAGGTACACATGGAGGTAGTATTTCCAGATACAATATTTCCATATCATATAACGATGCAAGAAACAGTAAGCTATTTAGAGGAAGTAGAAAGATTTACAAAGGAGTCTTTTGACCTGCCTAACACCATCAGTAGCACTTCCATCTCGAGTATGTATGAAGATGACCGTGATATTTTATGGATAGG
>CALKRZ010000082.1 GCA_937989765.1 uncultured Clostridia bacterium
TTATTATGGTTTAGAAATTTGTTAAAAGAAGTGCCTAACCTATGGTTTGGATATATATTTATTGTTGTAATAATAAATGCAGCAAAGGATTTATACAGGGAATATTTATGGGAGAATACATATTATTATTTGTTTGTTGTAGGCATCATACTTAGTTATTGCTATGAGATAAAAAGAAGTGTACGAATTAATGAACAAAAAAAAGCGCTTCAAGTATATCAAGAATATTATCCTGTTTTTTCAGGATTGATCCATGATATAAAAAGAAAACAACATGAATTTAATAATCATTTAAATACCATTTATGGACTTTTGAAACTCAGTAAAGGAAATTGTACAGAAGAAGTCAAAGGATATATGGATTGTATTCATGACAACACGGTAGACATTAACAAGCTTACAGCATTAGATAATTTGGTTGTAGCGGCTTTGGTATATAGTAAGCTAATAGAAGCATCACAACAGGAAATATCATTCCAGTATGAGATTGAAGCTTGTGATCAGTTCCCTATACAAGACTATGAATTAGTACAAGTACTTGGAAACTTAATCAATAATGCTTTTGAGGTAGTAGTAAAGACACAACAGGAAAAAAAACATGTACTTCTTAGGATGGGAGTAAAAGAGGATGTACTATATATTGAGGTACGAAATAACGGAGTGCCACTTCCACCAGAGGAGATGCCCCTTATATTTAAAGAAGGATATACAACAAAAGGTACAGAGAGAGGGTATGGACTTTTTACAGTATGTACCATAGCCAAGTCTAAAAATGGTCAGGTCGAAGTATTTCAAGATAACGGATTTACCGTATTTAGAGTGTCTTTCATCATGGTATAACAACTTCAATATAGGAGAAGGGTGAAAATATGAAATATATCTTGATCATTGAAGATCATATAGTACAGAGAAGGCGGCTCGTACAGATCATCAATGGATTAAATGAGGACATTGCAGTTTTGGAGGCAGAATCAGAAGAGCAGGCGATTAAACTAGCAGAGCAGTATCCTATTAGTCTGTTTTATATTGATGTCCAACTCAAAAGTGGATCGGGAATTGGATTTGCAGAGAAAATTCGAACCAATACACAATATGAACTTACTTGGATTGTATTTATTACAGGGTATAAACAATATATGCTTCATGCTTTTAAACGGGTACATTGTTATGATTATATTCTGAAGCCCTATAAAGAGGAGGAAGTTAGAAAAATTACCTTGAAGCTCTTAAATAACTGTACAAGTAAAAAGAAAGATACAGCTTTTTTAACTTTTGATATAGAAGATATTCTGGTTAGAATCTACTTGAAAGATATTTACTTTATAGAAGTAATCGGAAAGAACTGTGTAATACATACGGTGCATGGAAAACATGAGATTAAACGGTTTTCCTTAAGGAAGATGTTAGAAATAACCGAAAACACTAGGTTATATCAGTCTCATCGAGCATATCTCATTAATGTGGATAAAATTTGTAAAGTAGAGTATCATACTGGAGCTTGGAGTGTATTCTTTGAAGGATACCAGAGTAGCGCCCTTGTAGGTATTACATATCAAAGTCAGATCAAGAAAGTGCTACTTCAAAAACCAGAGGAGAAAACATGCATTTGAAATCATTCAAATACATGTTTTTTTGTATAACAATAAAATTCACTCCATATTTAGACAAATTCATGCCCGAATTGTTGTATTTTAAATTTTTTTAAGATAATAATTTGGGTAAAGAACATGTTGCACTCATAAATCTAAAATATACTTGTGAGAAAATTCAAAGTGGAATGGAAGAAGAGGAGAGAGCAAGTATAATGAATGACTTGAAAAGTTTAAATAGCAGGAGAGACAGAAAAAATACTCAACATGCCATATCATTGATGTTTTACACTAAGGAAAACAAGGATAACACTTTTGAGCAATAAATGTATGAGTGAATTTTTTTGTTACACGAAAGTTAATTATTAAATTTAAATGGAGGAAAGAACATGAAATTAAGAAAAAGCTTTTCTATTTTATTTGTTTCTATATTTTTGGGAGTTTTTATAATAACAGCGCTACAAGGATATTCGGACACAAAAAGGATTTTAGAAAAAAGTATAGAAGATACTTTAAATAGAGATGTAGAGTTGACTTCAGAATACATAGGAGCGTGGCTGAATCGTAAATTGATGGCAGTAGATACTGTAGCAAAAATAGTACAAGATCCTCACATTTTGCAACAAGTACGAAGAGATCCTACTCAAGATGCTTTTTTAAGCGCTACAGGATTTGATCAAGATATGCTGGATTTCTATATGGGGTTAAAAGATAAAACTTTTATATCTGGTAGTGGATGGGTACCACCTAGTGAGTATGATGTAACACAAAGGCCTTGGTATGAGAAAGCTTTAGAAGTAAATGGTACGGCATTTACGGAGACATATATAGACATGAATTCAAATGAGATTTCTTTATCGGCAGTTTCGGCAATGAAAGATAGAAGTGGTTCTTTTATTGGGGCTGTTTCTACAGATATTTATTTGGATATGTTAAGAGAATTAATCTTAGATAAGAAATATGATGACTGGGGCTATGCTTTTTTATTGGATGAGGACGGGAATATATTAGTACATCCTAATGAAGCACTTCTAAATAAGAATGTGAATGAGGATGAAGTATATAGAGAAATTTATAAAAATATCAAAGCACAAAAAGGTGAAATGGAGAGATATGTAGATCAAGGCATATCTAAAATAATGGTGTACAGAAATATTTCCGCTACCAACTGGACTTTTGGAATTGTATTGGATAAATCCAAAGCATATATGCCACTTAGACAATTAGCGATAAAGTATATAATCATGACAGCGGTTGGGCTAGGAATTATCTTAATTATAGCACTTTACATTGCTACAAAGATTGTAACTCCCATTATAGATTTATCAAAAAATATTGAACGTTTAGCAGATTTCGACTTGACATTTGATGAAAATAGTGAAGAAAGTGTCTATGCAAATTCGAATAATGAGATGGGTATTATCACGAGAGCTGTAGTAAAATTAAGGATGAATTTGGCTCAGCTTATCGCACATATATCGAATACTTCTCAGAGCGTAGCATCGTCCTCACAGCAATTGACAGCAATTACTCAACAAGCTACAAGCGCTTCAGATGAAATAGCCAAAACGATTGAAGAGATAGCAAATGGAGCAAATGATCAAGCAAAAGAAACTGAAGATGGCGTTATGCAAGTAAAGCATTTAGGAGAGGTAATTAGTAAAGAAAATAAACAAGTAATTACACTAAATTCTTCGATCGAACAAGTCAATGCGTTTAAAAATGAAGGATTAACTATTGTTGAAGAATTAGTTGAAAGAACTACAGAAAGCAATCATGCAACACAAGAAATATATGTTATTATTAATACTACCAATAAAGATGCTGAAAAGATTGCAAATGCGAGTCAAATGATTAAAAGTATAGCCGATCAAACAAACTTATTGGCATTAAATGCAGCGATAGAAGCAGCAAGAGCGGGAGAAGCAGGAAGAGGGTTCGCGGTTGTTGCAGACGAAATAAGAAAACTAGCAGAGCAATCAGATCAATTTACAGAAGAGATCGTTGAGGTTATTCAAAATTTAATCAATAGGACAAAAAAAGCAGTTATAAAAATGCAAGAAGTAGGGGGTATTGTAGAGGCACAATCAAAAAGTGTTGAAATGACAAATAAAAAATTTGAAGGTATTTCTGATGCAATAGAAAATATGAAAGATGTCATACGAGTATTAAATCAATCTTCAGAAGATATGACAGATAAAAAAGATAGAATAATTGAAGTTATTGGGAAACTCTCAACGATATCAGAAGAAAATGCAGCAGGAACGGAACAGGCGTCTGCTTCTGTACAAGAACAAACAGCATCAATGGAACAGATCGCAAATGCAAGTCAAGATTTAGCTAAATTAGCGGAAGAGATGAAGCATAGTATAGAAAAGTTTAAATATTAGGATAGGGAACAGGAATACGCAAGCGGGGACACTTGCAAGTAAGAGGATATATATCAAAATTATCCCAATAAACAAGCACGTTATTTGCTTATGGGCCTATATAACTTACTTAATGCCATCTATGTAGTAAATTATTTGTAATAATAAATGGGGGGACATAATATGATCAACAAATCAATAAGACGATACTTACTGGTAATGTTTTTAGTTATTTCTATCATACCGACAGGTATAATAATTTTAGTAGTAAATGAGAATGTATCCACACAAGTTACTACGAGTTTTAAGTCGTCCATCAATAATGAGATGAAACAGATTGATCAAGGGATGAATCTATACTTTGAGATGATTTCCAATAACTGCAAGTTATTAGCGAGCAATAGTATAGTACAAAAAGCAGATCGCACAATTAGCAATTTTATAGAGGTTAATGGAAAGAAGGAGGGAATGGTTGAGCACGATCCCTTTAAAGCTGGAGCAATAGAGGCAGAAATCTTTAAAGTATATAATGAATATATAGGAGCACATCCTAATTCTGCGTATGTATATATGGGCACAAAAGAGGGTGGGTATATACAGTGGCCTGCAAGTAGTATGACTATCGGATATGACCCAAGAACACGTCCTTGGTATATAGAAGCTCTAAAAGATCCTGATCAAGTAGCCAGAACAGCACCCTATGCAGCAGTAAGCGAAGATACGATCATTATTAGTACAGTAACCGCCATAAAAAATGCCAATAATGATGTAATAGGAGTACAAGGTTTAGATGTGAGCCTTGAGGGATTAACAGATTTGATAAAGAATGTTAAAGTAGGAGAAAATGGATATGTTATTTTAACAGATGGAGAAGGAGTTATTCTGGCAAATCCTGCAAATCCTGAGCTAAACTTTAAGCACATTGAAGTATTAAATGAGGATAAATTTAAGAATATAGCGGAGCAGGATTCTTCTTTTTTTGAAGTTCGTATAGATAATAAAGTGTATTATTCTAATATATATACGGCTCAAACGGGCTGGAAATATGTTGCTATAGTGGATAAAGGTGAATTATACAAAGGCCTCAATAAGATAAGAGCAATAATCGCAATTCTTTTCATTCTGTTTTCTGGGATATGTATTTTAATCGCACTACTTTTTGCAAATTTAATCGCAAATCCTATTGAAAGAATAAAAAATAATATTGATAAAATGGCAATACACGATTTTACAGGTGATTTGAGTGACAAAGAGCTACGTAGGAAAGATGAAATAGGTAGTATTGCAAATGCTTCTATCTTAATGAAGAAGAATACAATAGAGTTACTCAGAAAAATTACTACATTATCACAAATTGTAAATAAATCTACTTTGGAAGTAAAAGAAATGAGCATGCAAGCTTCTCAAGCAGCGAATGAAATGGCAAACACGATTGAGGAAATGGCAAGAAGTGCTCAAGAGCAAGCAAGGGATTCGGAGCAAGGTGTCACAAGTATCAGTGAGTTAGGAGAGGTAATTGAAGCAGATCAAGAATATGTAAAAGAGTTAAATGTGTCTACTGATGAAGTGAGCAGGCTGAAGGATGCTGGATTTAAAATTATGAGCGAACTCATTGAGAATACGAAGGCTAATGAAAAGGCCTCACAAGAGGTGTATCAGATCGTATTAAATACGAATGAAAGTGCAATGAAGATTAATAATGCGAGTCAAATGATACAAAGTATAGCAGATCAAACAAATCTTCTGGCACTCAATGCAGCCATAGAAGCTGCAAGAGCTGGAGAAGCAGGGAGAGGGTTTGCTGTGGTGGCAGATGAGATTAGAAAATTAGCAGAGCAATCTAGTCGTTTTACAGAGGAAATTGCACAAGTGATTCGAAACTTATCTAAAGAAACAAATACCGCTGTAAAAACAATGCAGGACGCATCTACTATTGTTGATAAACAAGCTAAAAGTGTAGAAAAAACAAGCAATACGTTTGAAGGCATTGCTATAACAATAGAGAAAATGAAGAAAGATATACATGTAATCAATCAATCCGTAGAACAAATGCACGTCAAAAAACAGGAGATCACAAACATTATTTTAAACCTATCTGCTATCGCACAAGAAAATGCAGCAGGAACAGAAGAGGCATCGGCATCTGTAGAAGAGCAAACAGCATCCATAGAAGAGATGGCAGGAGCGATCCAAGAAGTAGCTCAGATCGCTGAAGAAATGAATGAAAGCATTACTCAGTTTAAGTATTAGACAAACGATATAAGTGAATGAGGAAGCATATGAAAGATAGAAAGCCTGTAAAAAAGTCCATTATTTGTTTTGTTTTTGTTATTATGCTCATGGGTCTGTGGGATAGATATAGTCCCACAGGTTTCATAAAGTGGGATTTATATTTCCCACTGAATAGTAACTTACCCAGCAAGTCATCTGCGCAACTTCTTCAGGTACATTTCTTAGATGTAGGACAGGCAGATAGCATGCTTCTGCAGCAGGGAGAAGAGGTGATGCTCATTGATGCAGGAAATAATGCAGATGCTTCATTGGTAGTCGAGTATATAAAAAACCATAACATTTCTTCACTCAAATACGTAGTAGGCACTCACCCGCATGAAGACCATATTGGAGGATTGGATGCAGTCATACAACATTTTGATGTACAAAATGTATGGATGCCTAAAGTAAGTCATACGACTAAAACCTATGGAGATGTGCTACAGGCAGTCAAAGAAAAGGGACTAAAAATTACAGCACCTACTGCAGGAAGTACATTTTCACTAGGTGCAGCACAGGTACATATTCTAGCCCCTAATAGTGATACATATGAAGGACTCAATAATTATTCTATCGTACTGAAAGTTACATATGGCAGTACATCTTTTTTGTTTACAGGAGATGCAGAGGCTTTATCAGAGCAGGAAATGCTACAAGCAGGTTTTGATGTCTCTGCCAATGTAGTAAAGATAGGCCATCACGGCAGTCGGTCTTCTACCTCTATAGAATTTTTGCAAGCAGTCAAGCCTGCATATGGCGTCATTTGTGTGGGCACAGATAACAAGTACGGACATCCCCATGAGCAAACCCTAGAATTGCTGCAACAGCACAAGGTGGATATATTTCGCACGGATATCAACGGAAATATCTTAGCAGAGTCTGATGGACAAAATATTACTTGGCGCTTTGCAAAGTAGAAGGGAACGGTACGTATCTTTCAAATCTAATAAAAACAGCACCCTTTTGTGTATAGGGTGCTGTTTTTATTAGATTTATGTCATGAATCTAGGATATATGTTAGGAATGGTGGCTTGGTGCTTTCACAAAGATGCGTGCGATACAGAGCAAGAGAATAAGCCCTCCAAGCGTATAAAATACAGGTGCCGCTACGGGCTTTGAAATAAATTCTTTGATGTTGGCGATACGGATGGCCAAAAAAGTAATAAAAAGATATTTGATGGCTTTATCAATAGAGAGCCTTGTCAACATATGCGTTCCTCCAAGAAAATGAATTAAAGAATATCTTTTTCAATGAAATAGGCTTTATATTTATGGTCACTGCCTAAGATATGTTCAGTAATCCAGTTTGAGATAAAATCTAAAAGATCCCCAGTCACTAGGATCTGGCGATTGTCAATGTCTTGATGGAGTACAGCTAATAGTTTGTTGACAAAATACGTGTGTTCTAGGACATGTTGATCAAACGCTGGATAGTCACTCTTCATCAAGAGATCTTCTTCATATTTAAAATGGTAGCTGGTATATTCTGATAACTTAGACAATACTTGCATGATGGCATAAAAATTATCCGTTTCCTGCTTTAACACGAACATATCATATAATTCTCTGCCGATCTTGAGAAGTTCTTTGTGTTGGGCATCGATCTCAGGAATATGTACACTATACTCTTCTTTCCATGTAAACATTTTCTCACCCTCCATTTGTTATATCATTGATAATATATACTATTATTATACGGCAGGAGCAAACATAAGGCAAAATAAATTTTAGATATATCTATAATAGAAAGAAAATAGTGCCTAGCGCCCATTGTTACTTTGGCTTTATATAGGTAAAATGAAAGGATGCAGAAGAGGAAAGGTGCAATAGAATGAAGATTATCATACAAGAATTACAGCAAAAGGTCATCATAGGTGATAGAGAAATTCAAAAAATTCATCGGTATATAGAGGGAAAGTATAGATCCTATACTCCAAAGCAAAAAGAACAAGCATGGGTTTATATCACATTGCGGTATGTGGCAAAAAAGCTAGAACCTTTTTCAGATGAACACAAAAGATGTATTTTACAGCAGTTAAGCAGAATAATTACTTTGGGAAGTACGATAAAACCCCTATATGCAGATGATATATTGAGAGCTTGTCTTATGGTGCAACCTAAAGAAGAGATGTTTTTTGCCTGTATGATCTGTTGGATGAATGAAAATCAGAAGCATATTTTTCCAACAGAAGCGATGAATGTGTTTTTGGAGCAGGTGGAAACCTATGGTATCCATCTAGGCGATCAGACTTTAGGAGAAACAGTCACTATTTTAGAACAAAAAGTAGCACAAGCCAGACAAACACTTGTATTAAATAGTAGTATCCGAGAAATAATGAAAAACATAGAAAGAAAGATTTTTCATAAAAAAGGTCAAAGTATCGCATGTATGCTTTGCATAATCATGTTGATTTTTAGTTTTTTGTACAGAGCAGAGCCTAGGCACATGATGATAGCAGATGCAATCGGTGCAGAGCCGCCCATATATATAGACCCCCAGCAAGAAGAAATCTTACATCAAGAAGAAAGTCCACTGCCACCTGACTTACAATATAAACAGATTGATCCTGAAGATCTCCGTGAGTGGCTTCAAAAAAGAGGGTCGATCCTCGAAGAAGAGCCCTATTTTTCAGCCATCTTGGACGGGGCAAAGGAGCACAATATTCACCCATTATTCCTTTTTGCCATCGTAGGACAAGAACAGGGCTTTGTGCTTCGTAGCCATCCTAGAGCAGAAGAGATCGCAAATAATCCATTTAATGTATTTGAAAGCTGGCAAAAATACAATACGACCATAGCTGATTCAGTACAGATTGCTTGTAAGACGATCCTCCGGCTCAGTAAAGGAAGACCTCCTTATGAAGAACCGATCCGATGGATCAATAGCCGAGGTGGACAAGGAGGATATGCAGTGGATGAAAATTGGACAAAAGGCGTATCACTCTTGTTTAATCAATTGAATAAAGTAGTAGATCTATGGGTAGAGGATGTCACACAAGAAGAGACAGATGTAGAGTATAGGGAATAAATGTGATACCATAGGAGGATGACAAAAAAGAGGTGTGAACATGAATATACCAAAAAGTGTAGCTTGTATTTTAGATACGTTACAGACACAAGGGTATGAAGCATATATTGTCGGGGGATGTGTACGGGATTGCCTTCTTCATAAAGATCCTAAGGATTGGGATATTACTACGTCTGCTGAGCCAGAGCAAGTCAAAAAATGCTTTACCCGTACATATGATACAGGTATCAAACACGGAACGGTGACAGTACTAAAAGACGGTATACCCTATGAAGTCACCACTTATCGTGTGGAAGGAGCGTATGCAGACTATAGACGGCCTTCAGAAGTTTTTTTTACCAAAAGTCTTGTAGAAGATTTAAAGAGAAGAGACTTTACCATGAATGCGATTGCCTATCATCCTATGGAAGGGTTTATTGATCCTTTCGGAGGTATGTATGATATCCAACAAAAAAGCATTCGTGGAGTAGGGGAACCGACTGAAAGGTTTCAAGAAGATGCGCTTCGTATGCTTCGAGCGATCAGGTTCTCAGCCCAACTAGATTTTACGATCGAGCACGACACCTGGGATGCGATCAAAGTCCATGTGGGGCTTATTGCCAAAGTGAGTATAGAACGAATCCGAGAAGAAATAAATAAACTCCTGCTATCAGATCATCCAGAAGGGTTTATGTTGCTTCATGAAGCAGGGATGCTTCCTTACTTTCTACCAGAGTTTGAAGCTTGTGTCGGTGCAGAACAACATCACGCCTATCATATATATACGGTGGGCGCACATTTATTGAAATCTGTGGAGTATGTACCAAAAGACATAGGGCTCCGTTTTGCTATGCTTCTCCACGATATAGGCAAACCACTTGCCAAAGTCACAGACGATCAGGGGATAGATCACTTTCAGGGTCACGTACAACATGGCGTATCTATAGCAAGAGCAGTACTAAAACGACTCAAATTTGATCATAAAACCCTAGAGCGAGTTGTAACCCTAGTACAGTGGCATGATGAACCGATAGAAGCCCAACCTGCCCACATTCGAAAGATCCTATCTATACTAGGAGAAGAACGATTTCTAGATCTACTGCAAGTCAAAGAAGCAGATACCAAAGCAAAACACCCCCAAGTGATAGAGCATTGTCTAGCTCGCTTATATGAAGTCCGAAATATCTATGAACAGATCAAAAAAAATGGAGACTGTACTTCTATGAAAACCTTAGCAGTGAGTGGAAGTGATCTACTCCAAGCGGGTTTTCCTCAAGGCAAGCAGCTAGGAACTTTACTACAAATGCTTCTAGAAGCAGTCCTAGTAGATCCTCACCTTAATACAAAACAAACGCTTCTTCAAATGGCTGTAGAATATTCTCATAATCCAACTTTATTATGAGGATACTGCATTATGAGTAAAAAGTCACGATATTAGCGCTAGGGTAGGCATATGTTTCGTAATGACTTCGTTGTCTGACTGTATGACCGTAGGGAGTTCAGAAGGCACGTAGAAACATATACCTACCCTAGCGCGGAAATATCCGATTTATATCTATAAGAGCACTATGTTTTGGGTATAAACTAGCATAAAAGGGAATACTTCTAATTTGTTAGGTGCTTTTTATTGAAATTATACTATTTTTTAGGTATACTAATCATGAAAGATAGAATATTTTTTCATGATTGAGGAGTGTGGTTTTTTTGGACCCGAGTAGTATGTGGCAATTGGTAGCTTTAGGAGCGCTTTTAGGTTTGTCAGCATTTTTTTCTGCTTCTGAAACAGCATTGATGTCCCTTAGTAAAATTCGTCTTCGGCATATGGTAGAAGAAGAAGTAAAAGGAGCAGAACAAATCAGCAAACTGATCGCAAACCCCAGCAGGCTGTTAGGAACCATTTTGATCGGGAATAATGCAGTAAATATAGGGGCGTCTGCTTTGGCAACAGCGCTCGCGATCAGCATTTTTAAAGAAAAAGGAGTCATGATGGCCACAATTATAATGACAATATTAGTCATTATTTTTGCTGAAATTACCCCTAAGTCTTTGGCAGCCCAAAATTCAGAAAAAGTAGCCCTAAAGGTAGCAAAACCAATTGGACTCTTGATCAGCATATTAAATCCGATTGTTCTTGTATTTACGTATATTACCCATATGCTCATTCGTATGATGGGCGGCGATCCTAACAAGGCACAGCCTTTTATTACAGAAGAAGAGCTTAAAACGATTGTAGATGTGGGAGAAGAAGAAGGGGTACTAGAAGTAGATGAACGGAAGATGATCTACAATGTGTTTGAATTTGGAGATTCTCCAGTACATGATATGATGGTGCAGCGAACGGATATCGTGGCGTTGGAGCTTCAGTCGACCTATCAAGAGGTATTGGAAGTCATCAGGAGAGAGCAGTTTTCCCGTATTCCCATCTATCAAGAGGCGATTGACGATATTGTAGGGATCTTAAATGTGAAAGATTTACTCCTAAATGATAATACGCAAGATCAGTTTCACATAGAAAAGTATATGAGAGAGCCTTATTTTACCTACGAATTCAAAAAAGCTGCGGAGTTATTCAAGGAAATCAATAAAAACAGAAATCACATGGCCGTTGTACTCGATGAGTATGGTGGTACTGCGGGTATTGTAACGATAGAGGATCTCATAGAAGAAATCGTTGGAGACATTCAAGATGAATATGATGATGAATATGAAGAAGAGATTGAAGTAGTAAAGGAAGATGAATTTACCACCAACGGCAGCACGAAGATACAGACAGTCAATGAAATGATTGGTACGAGACTAGAGTCAGAAGAATTTGATTCTATCGGAGGATTTATCATTGGCATCCTCGGCAGATTTCCAGAGCTTGGGGAAACAGTAGAACATGAAACCATTCGTATCATTGTAGAGGAAATCGACAAAAACCGAATAAAAAAGATTCGGATATTTACGTAGGCCT
>CALKRZ010000083.1 GCA_937989765.1 uncultured Clostridia bacterium
ATTGATAGTCTCACAATATGTTTATCATTATTTGGGCCTTCTGTCAATAAGTTGGCAGTAATTGGCTCAGGTATCGAAAATATAATCACATTTTTCGGATCAACATCTTCTACCTTTTTTTCTGTTTTTTCTACATTTACCCCTAAATTAGCATTTTTAATAGAATTGGCAGTATAAATAAGTGCAACTGTTACTCCACTTAACATCACAATCAATACTACAATCATGCCGATAATTAATATTTTTGTTTTATCCATTTTATACACTCCTTTATTGAACAGAACTTCCTTGCAAACTATCGTTGGAAATATTTTGACTTAATATTTTAATTTCCACTCTTCTATTTTTAGCCTGCCCTTCCTTTGTATCATTAGGGGCAATGGGTCTATATTCACTAAATCCTTCCGCTGAGAGGCGCTTGGGATCAAATTTCTTTTCATCAATAAAATAACTCGCTACTGCAATTGCTCTTGCTGATGAAAGATACCAGTTGCTCGGAAATTGAGGAGTATTAATTTGATCATTATCTGTGTGACCTTCAATTTTAATCTCATTCTTAGGGTATTTTAATAATTCATTAGACAATTGATCTAATATAACCTGTGCATCTGTTTTAAGATTTGCTCTACTTTTGTCAAAAAAAACACCATCTTTAAAAGTTAACTTTACATAAGGATAATCAATTTGTACATCTATTTTTCCAGATAAATTTTGTTTTTCAAAATATGTCTGAAAGTCGGATGCTATTTGCTTTAATTCTTCCATATTCTTTTGTTTTATTTCTTTTTCCGATTCTTGAAGACTTTTTTCCATATCTGGAAATTGACTGATTCCGTTCCCTAGCATATCACCTTCCCCAATGGTAGGTCCACTGTCCAAAAAACTAACTGCGCCAGAAAACGAGCTCATAACAACCTTAAATTTTGCGACATCAATGGTTGCCATGGAAAATAAGAGTATAAAGAAAGTAAGGAGCAATGTAACCAAATCCCCATAGGTACTCATCCATTCTGGAGAGCCCTTTTTTACATCCTCAGATGCTTTTCTTCTAGCCATTATTACTCACCCACTTCTCCTTCATCTTTTTTATTGATTCCTTCCCGAAGGGTCGGAGATAAGAACGCTTTCAATTTTTCTTCAATAATTCTTGGATTTTCCCCAGCTTGTATAGAAAGTAAACCTTCAATCATTACTTCTTTCAAAAGAATTTCTTCTGCACTTTGTATTTTTAATTTATTCACAATAGGTGTTGCAAAAGCGTTTGCCAATAAAGATCCATAAAATGTAGTAATCAAAGCAACCGCCATAGCTGGACCAATACTACTAGGATCATCTAATTTTTTTAACATCTTAATAAGTCCTATTAATGTACCAATCATACCATAAGCAGGACCTAAACTAGCAATGGTGTCCCAAAACCCTTGTACTTCTTTATGCCGTCCTTCAATAAAAGCCAGTTCTGTTTCTAGGATATTGCGGACTAATTCAGGATCCGTACCGTCCACAATGAGTAAAATACCTTTTTGTAAAAATTTATCATCTAAGGCTTGGGCAGCTTCTTCCAAAGCTAAAAGTCCTTCTTTTCTTGCTACATTGGCCAAATTAATGATTTTTTCAATTACAATCGCTGCATCCAGTAATTTTACCTTGAATACTAGTTTAATTGTTTTAAGAGAACTCATAAACTTACTCAAAGGATATGACATCAATGTAGCGGCAAATGTTCCACCGATTGTGATCATAACAGATGGAAGATCAAAAAATGTAACCAACATAGAAAAATCAGCACCCAGTAAGATAGATACTATTACAAAAAAAACGATAGATACAAGCCCTACAATCGTTGCTAGATCCAAAACCCCTCACCTCCTACAACACTATATGTCTGCAATTTTAACAATTTTTTGTTTATATTGTACCACTTTCTGTACTAACTCTTCAACTGTTTCTTTTACAATGATTTTTCTTCCTGTAGTCATTGTAATAGTCGTATCGGGATTAGATTCTAGGATTTCAATTAGTTCTGCATTGATCATCATTGAATGATCATTTAATTTGGTTACTGCAATCATACTCATTCCTCTTTCAATATTATTTTTCCCACACCATAAGAACCACATTAGGTGAACCTTACAGTGTGGGAATTAGATCTTATCGTTTTAGATTTACAAGTTCTTGAAGCATTTCATCCGAAGAGGTAATGATTCTAGAATTGGCCTGGAAACCTCTTTGGGTTGTAATCAGCTCCGTGAACTCTTTGGACAAGTCCACATTAGACATTTCCAGAACTCCTCCATTAAAAGTACCTACCTTTGTAAATGGATCTCCAGAGTTTGGTGTCACATCAAAAAGATTATCTCCTACTTTTTGAAGACCTGCTGCATTTTTAAATCGAGCTACTGCCACTTGACCTACCTCTTTAGATTCTCCATTGCTGTACCGAAGTTGGATTTTGCCGTCTCCTCCGATATTAAAACCACTTACTTCACCAGATCTACGACCGGGGTCTACTGGACCTCTCATAGCTTCAATGCTGGTAGCTTCATTATATTGGGTTAAATTGCTAAAGTCAATTTTCAGGGGTACTGCAAATGTAGAAAAGGGAGTCGTGGGTGTTATTGTTAACTCCCCTGTTCTTAAAGAAGTTGGAGTTACTGCTCCATTAGTGTCAAATTCAAGTGTAGGACTGCCTACTCCAGCTAATGTTACGGTTCCAGAAAACAGATTTCCTTTCTCATCCTTTATATCTCCCAAAGTAATGTTATATTTATTTTTGTCTGGATCTTGCTGTTCAGCTTTCATATTCACGGTATATTGCGTTCCTAAACTATCATAAATTGTCATAGTAAATGGAATTCCTGTAGTATCTGCATTTGGGTGATTAATATTAATATTTCCTCCCAAAGCAACATTTCCTGTTAACTCAGGTTTTGAATAAGAATTAGCTGGATCTAATACCGTCAAATTAGTTATGGGCTGATTGGTATCCACCTTTCCAGTCGCATCGCCCTTCCACCCCATTACCTTCATTCCACTAGATGTAATCAGATTTCCATCATGATCAATCTTAAATGCCCCAGCTCTTGTATACTTGCTTCCATTGGCATCACTAACAATAAAAAATTCATCCCCCTCAATCTTTAAATCTAGAGGGTTATCTGTTCTTTGGGCAGCTCCTTCTGTCATCAGGGTATCAATAGAGGATACATTGACCCCTAGACCAATCTGCATAGGATTTCGACCTCCACGGCCTGTTTTGGCACTGGATCCACTGGCGCCTTGCAGCGTCTGGCTAAATACTTCATTAAAAGTAACTCTACCCGATTTAAATCCAACTGTATTGACATTGGCGATATTGTTCCCTATTACGTCCATCTTGGTTTGATGTACACGAAGTCCCGAAACACCTGAAAACATAGATCTCATCATAATAAATGACCTCCCTCAAATTTACTGTAAGTCGCCTCTTCCATCGTTCTGAGGCGAAAGCTCCCTATAAAGGTCCAGCTATACAATTACAGCTCCATCAATATTTGTAAATATATTTTGCTTTTGTTGATTCTGATCCATTGCCGTAATGACCATTCTATTTTTCACATTAATGACCAATGCTACATCATCTACTAATACTAGTGAATCCCGAATCCCCTTCTCCCTTGCCTTTTCGATCCCCTCTTCAATACGATGCATTTGATCATGGGAAAACTGAATATCTCTTGCTGCAAGGCGCATTACCGCATGTTTTGAAAACTGCACTGCCTGCTTTTGATCAATTTCCTTACTCAGCATTTGTTGAAAATGATTTTTAACAGTTTGAGTTGTATGGATCTTTTTGGGATTCAGTGGCTGTAGAGTTGGTTTTCCTATCACGGGTATATGGTTTTGGAAAACCTGCATAAATACACCACCTTTCTACAATATTACTTAAAACTGCTTTATGAATTTTACTTGTTGTAAAGGAATTTCACGATTGTCGATCTCTACAAAAATATTTCCATCTTTTACCATTACTTTCTCTACAATACCTTGCATGGTCACTGTTTGGGATGAAGACTGATTTTGTATAGTATACTCTACTTGTTTAGACACCATAGATAGCGCTTCTGTAATCTTTCCGAGACCTGGTATAGATACTTCCTTGTTATTTACAATCAGGAATATTTTATCTTTTCCAATTTTTACAGCCTCAATATTACCTTCTACTATTTCTTCACTGTTTCCAAGCGTAGCTTTGATTTCTTTACCTAAAAGTAGACGCTCATCGGAGATAATCATGACATCTCCTGCAGATATTTCTTTATTGCCAATCACCAAAGTAGGTATGCCTTCTAGTACCTTGACATAGTCAACCTTACCTTCAATGAATTCTGGTTGCTCATCTTTCCCTTTTTGAACCACTGCCTGCACAACTTTTCCAATAAGAGATAAAGATTGAGAAGATGCTACATTGCTGTTGAGCTGTTTCATTTCATTTACCGTATTTTCACTTTCAAACACTGTTTCTACTTTTTCAATGGAGATTTCTTTCTCACCAACTACTAAAAATGTCTTTCCGTTTTTCATCCTTACAGAATCTACTTTACCTTGAATTAATTCTGGTTCTAGCGTAGCTTGGTTTACTTCTGTAGCTTGTATGGTTTTGCCAATCATGGCAAATGCTTGTGAATTAGATGTAGCTTTATTCAAATTTTGCATTTGTTCTAAAGAAGTAAACTGTGCCATTTGAGCCAAAAATTCTTTATCATTTGTCGGATTCAGAGGATCCTGATATCTCATTTGCGTAACTAAAAGTTGTAAAAAAGCATCTTTTCCTAAGTCATTTTTATTGGTCTTAGTAGCTTTTTCAGAAGAAATCTCTTTTGCTTTTTCAATACTAATATAGTTATTATTAACTGCATTTTTCAACACGTTCACCCCCTAAGCAGAATAATCTACTTGATTGTCTGACAATTCATATGGATTGGTGGGACTATCTTCATAAAGGTCAACTTCTCCTCCATTTACGGTGTCAATAATTTGTTGCACTCTTTTCTTTGACTTGCCCTGTTTTTTAAATTCATGATCAGTATCATTTTGATGTTGTTGTCCAACAGAAACTGACAGTTGATCTACTTTTAATCCTTGCTCTTGGAGTACATTTTTTAAGTGATTAAAGTTTGCTTCGATGATTTCTTTTACTTGTTGGCTCTCCGCCACAAATTGTGCTGTAACAATTCCTCTTTCCGTAATAATTTTAAGTGATAAATCTCCCAAATGTTCTGGCTTTAATTTAAGATTAATTTCGGCAGCATCTTGTTTAATAGTAATTTTCATATGATCTACAATCTGATTGATGACTTGTTGAACATCTGCAGTGGCATTTTTAGGTTGAATGTCCTGTACCGTAGAAATTTCACTTAGATTTTTGTCAATCTGAATTGGAGTTATCATAGGTTGTTTATGCATAGTACTATTTGCTTCATCAATATCCACATCTTCAGATGGTACATCCTGCATCATTCCTTGGGTACTCAATTCTTTTACTGCATCTTCTGAGGATTGTTCTTCTACTACCTCTTTTGAGATTTCAATGATAGATGCTTTTTCTTTTGCAATTTCTTGTGTAAGCTGCAGTGCCTGTTTGATGGAGTTCTTTGGCTGAGTAAAAACTTCTTGATGTTCCTCTGTATCCTCTTCTACTATAAATCTACGTTTCTCATGATCCACTGTATGCTCTGGCTTATTATGAGTCTCCTGATTCACATGTAGTATCACTTGTTCATTGATTTCATGATATTGAACCATTTCATAGTCTGGTGTAAGTTCTTGAACCACTCCCTGTATTTCTTTATATACTTCCAACGCATGAGAAATCAGTAAAAGATCAGAAGGTTGCTCCACATTCATAAAGACTTGCACAAACAATTGCATTTGTGTTGGATCAAATAGATCAATAGCCTCAATCCCTACTTCATCTAAAATCTCTTGTACTTTTTCAGTAGTCACACTAAGCTTTTCTGCAATCTTTTCAATCACTTTTTCATTCAACTGTTTTTTTGAACATATTGGTTCTTCTTTTGTCATAA
Organism: uncultured Clostridia bacterium; assembly: GCA_937989765.1. Taxonomy (GTDB): domain Bacteria; phylum Bacillota; class Clostridia; order Lachnospirales; family CALKRZ01; genus CALKRZ01. Next base: position 6,066 of record CALKRZ010000083.1, read on the forward strand.
TTTTTTTCCAAGTTTTTTCTATTGTATCTTCATTTTTAATGCGAGTATGATTTTGTAAAGCCGCAGACTTAGTGGACTTTTGACGAATTTCATTTTTCCGTGAGGAATGATCTTGTTTTTGCATTTGGTAGAGTTGGGTAGAAAAATCTTGTTTCTTATTACTATTTTGTTTTTTAGGCATCACTTTGTTTCCATCTGGTTTTGACTGAACTAAGTTCATTACTGTGTTTTGAATATCCATAGTATCCTCCTTTCTAATTTTAGGGTGCCATACGTTTTGTAACCCTAGCTGCATTTTTAGGATCCATCTCCCCTAAAATCGCACCCCGCTGTTCTTCCTCTATATTTTTTAATATCAGAACAACCAAATCTAAATCAGTGTTCACCATTTCTTCCATAATACTAGCAGCACTGGATGGATCCATAACTTCATAAGTTGCTGTATATTTCTTTATATCTTTGGTAACTTTTTGATCTTGAATCGTTTGCTGATAGATTATTTCAGCCATTTGGGGATCCATTTTTTTATAAAAATCAGCAAAAGCTTTAGGATCATTTTCACCTACAATACGATCGAATTCTTTCTTATCTTCTTTAAATTGAAGCTGTTGGTTTTCAAATTCTTTCAATCTTTCAATCTGCTTTTCCTTGTCAATAAGATCAGCATTCAAACTAGTAACTTGCTGCTCATTTACAGATATTTCTTGTTTTAAATTTTCAATCTGAGCAACCAATTGCTGTCGATCCAAATCTCCATAAAGATCTTGTTCTTTTTTGGGTGGAAGAATATTTCGTACAATAGGGATCTTTTCCATGGATGGTCTAAGATACTTTTCTGTAATATTACCCATGTTAAAATATACAGCAGCTCCTAATAAACCAATTACACCTAAAAAAATGAAAAACCAAAAAAGTTTTCTTCCTTTTTTCTTTTCTCTTGGTTTTTTTACTTTTATTTCATCCAATTCTTTTCCTGCTTTTTTATCTTCTTCAACCAATTGATCCTTCTTTTCTTCCTTCGGCTTTTTTGTTGTCACTGCCATATTCTAGCCCCCATTATTCGTGGTGGTTTGCGTATTTAAAACTAACCATTTCATCCACATACTGCTGCTCTATTCTTACTTCTTCTTCACGATATAATACATATTTTTTTTCTTTTAGGACTTCTAATGCTTTCTTTTCTTTCATAATTGTAAGTAGTTCTTCTCTTTTTATATCGGCATATATTTCAGCATTTCTAATATTGTGTTCCTGCTGCAAAAGCTTTTTCTTTAAAAACAAGATATAATTCCTGTAGCTACACGCCTTATCTGGCGAAATGCCCTGTTTCATATATGTTCTAAACTCGTCTTTAATAGAAATATCTTGAGCATACAGCACATTTTTGATCTGCTTTTCTTCTTCAATCTTTTTCAAGGCTTTGCCATATTCCCCCTTTTTTGTTTCTTCCATCTTTTCTTTGACTTGGAGGAGATTTTGCAAGCGAAAATTAAATTTTGCCACATAGACCCCCCCGTTTATGCTTAATTAGCGTCGATACTCTTCATCTGATCTTTCATCTCATTAAACTCTATTTTATCTGAAGTACTCTGTGTTAAAAATTCAATGATCTCCGAATTCTTCTCAATAGCATAATCAATATCTGCATTACTTCCTTTTACATACGCACCTATATTGATCAAATCCTCTGCGTCTTTATAAATGGCCATAAGCTTTTTCATTTGAAAAGCTCTCTGTTTATGCTCCTCATCTACAATATCACCCATAACCCTGGATATGCTAGATAACACATCAATCGCAGGATAATGATTTTTATTGGCCAGTTTTCTTGATAGCACAATATGTCCATCCAAGATCCCTCTTACTGTATCTGTCACTGGTTCAGATAAATCATCTCCATCTACTAATACAGTATACAAGCCTGTGATGGATCCTCTATCAGAATTCCCCGCTCGCTCTAAAAGTTTAGGCATAATAGCAAAAACAGATGGGGTATATCCTCTTGTTACAGGTGGTTCTCCAATGGCTAGTCCAATCTCTCTCTGCGCCATAGCAAAGCGAGTAAGCGAGTCCATTAACAGTAGTACATCTTGTCCTTGATCCCTAAAAAACTCTGCAATAGAAGTTGCTACCTGTGCGGCCTTTAATCGAATTAAAGCGGGTTGATCCGATGTAGCCACCACTACAACAGAACGAGCCAAACCTTCTTCTCCTAAATCTTTTTCGATGAATTCTCGTACTTCCCTACCTCGTTCTCCTATTAAACCAATTACATTAATATCCGCCTTGGTATTTCTCGATATCATGCCCATAAGTGTGCTTTTTCCTACACCACTTCCTGCAAAGATCCCGATTCTTTGACCTTTTCCTACAGTCAACAGTCCATCAATGGGTTTAACACCTAATGGAAGCACTTTTTGTATCCTATTACGAGTTAAAGGGTCTGGAGGTTGATTGCTCACAGGATAATAACTTTCAGGTATAATAGGCCCTTTCCCATCCACTGGAACGCCTAATCCATTTACCACTCTGCCTAGCAAGGATCGTCCCACTGGTATGGATAATGGCTGTTTTAAACCTTCTACAATATTTCCTGGTGCTATCCCTCTCATATCTCCAAAAGGCATAAGGAGCACTTTATTATCTTTAAAGCCTACTACTTCTGCCATAACGGGTTCTGCATATTTCTCAGAACGAATCAAACAAGTATCTCCTATACTAGATGCAGGACCTATTGATTCGATTGTTAAGCCTACTACTTGTGAAATCCTTCCATCATGTCTTATATAATCTTTATGCAAAACAGATTTGTATTTTTGAAGATCAATCGTATGCAAAATATCACCCATTTCCCGCAATTTGCATAAGCTCATTTTTAATACTTTCAAACTGTTGATCTACACTGCAGTCAATATTTCCATACGGAGTTTCTATCATGCAGTCTCCTTGATTTAGAGTGAAATCCTTGATGATTTCTAAATCCACACTCCCATCGATCATACCTAACACCGTTTGCTTGTTTTCCGACACATGATAAAAATCTTCTTGTGAAACTTTTAAAATCACTTTGCCTTTTCCTGTGATCTGAGAAAATCCTTGCCTTATAAGGTATAAAATACCATCTGCGCTCGCAGTAATGGTATCTCCCAAAATTTTTCTACTTATTTCAATGATCAATTCTACCATTTGAGGTTCAATCTCATCCAACATTTGCTGTTTTTGTTGAATGGCATCTTGAAGAGTTTGCTGAACCTGCTGTTTAATAAGCTCTGCCTTTGCTATTCCATCGGAATACCCTTCTTGATATCCTTGTTGTCTTCCTTCTTCTTGTACTTCTAAGGCCATAGATCGAGCTTGTTTCTCCGCTTCATCCAGAATAAATTCTGCTGTTTTTTTTGCTTCAAGAATTAAGTGTTGAGCATCTTGTTCTGCTTTATGAAGAATATTCTGATTCATAATCTCTAAAGATTGTTCATCCATACTCGTATCGATGATCTCCGGAGCCGCTGGAACATGAATGTTAACCTTATCGAGCTCATTATACTGAACAAATGAAGCTTTAATCAGATTAGACAATGATTTCGTCACCTCCACCTCTGGAGATTACGATTTCACCTGCATCTTCTAACTTACGAATAATATTCACGATCTTCTGTTGTGCTTCCTCTACATCACGAAGCCGTACAGGCCCCATAAAATCCATATCTTCTTTGATCATAGTAGCAAGACGTTTGGACATATTAGAGAAAATAAGATTCTGCACTTCTTCTCCGGCTCCTTTTAATGCAATAGCCAGATCATTATTGTCCACTTCTCTAAGGATTCTCTGAATAGAACGATTATCAAGCGTAATGATATCTTCAAATACAAGCATACGTTTCTTGATTTCTTCTGCCAGTTCGGTATCTTCTACTTCTAAAGTCTCCATAATATGCTTTTCTGTACCTCTGTCCACCGCATTCAAAATTTCTACGATGGCATCTACTCCACCTACAGCTGTATAATCTTCTGTCATTAATGCAGAAAGTTTCTTTTCTAGTACTCTTTCTACCTCTTTTATAATATCTGGTGATGTACGATCCATTAATGCAATTCTTCTTGCTACATCTGCCTGCTTTTCTTGAGGCAGAGCAGCCAATACGACTGAGGATTGATTTGCCTTTAGATAAGATAATATAAGCGCAATGGTCTGTGGATGCTCATTTTGAATAAAGTTTAATAATTGACTCGCATCCGTTTTCCGCACAAAATCAAAAGGCCGTACTTGTAGGGATACTGTAAGTTTATTAATAACCTCCAAAGCCTTATCCGCGCCCAAGGCTCTCTCCAGAATTTGTTTTGCATAGGAGATCCCTCCTTCTGCAATATACTGTTGTGCTAAGCATACTTGATAAAATTCTTCTAATACTTTTTCTTTAGTTTCTGGCGAAACACTTCTTATATTAGCAATCTCTAATGTTAATTGCTCAATTTCCTCTTCTTTTAGGTGTCTAAATACCTGTGCAGATTTTTCTGGCCCAAGAGCGATCAGTAACATGGCTGCCTTCTCTTTTCCTGAAAAATCACTTTTCATGACTGCCATTTATCATCCCTCCCACTCTTCACTTAACCAATTACGTAGTAACTGTGCCACTGCTTCTGGTCTTTCATCTACAAATTTTTCAATTTGTCTCTTTACTTCAGATTCTGCAGAGTATTCAATATTTTCAAGTGGGTCTTGCTGAATTTGTGCATTAGCTAATAAGTCCTCTACCGATAATTCTGGCTCAATCTCAGTGATTTCATGAGGTTCTGTCTTTTTAATCAATGCATATGCTAAGAGCGCAATGAGTACCACTAAAATTATAATTGGAATATAATCTGCTAAAGGTCTTTGCACTACAACTTGATCAATAAATACAGGCTTTTCATATCCCACCAACGAAATTTTTTGAATTCCTGTTCCATCTTTTATGGAGGCGATCAATTCATCAGCAACTATAATGGCTTTTGGCTGCTGTTTTACGTCGAACTTAAATTCTTCCCAAGTAGTATTATCCAACTCTCCTCGAGCTTGTAATGTAGCCTGATCATATATTTTCTCATTATATAAATAAATAGATAAAGATGATTCCTCAGAAACGATCTCCCCTACGGGTTTTTCTAATGTAGACTCCGTCTTGTTAATCATATACGTCTTATCATGCTTTTTTACTTCTGCTTTTGAATTTTGATTATCTCCCATCTCATAGTTTGGAACATCCCCACCATTGTTGGCTAGTCCAGGTTCCAACCCTTCAGAACCATTTTCTGCTTTAGACTGTTCTACTTGTTCACGAGTCAAAAGTCCTTTTGCACTATCTTGTATAGGAGATGCATATATTTCATTCTTTTCAGAATACACGTTCCAATTTAAACGAATACTAGATGTAACCCGAACATCATCAAAAAGCGGTGCTAATACTAGCTTTACTTGTTTTTCAATATCATTCTTCTTCTGCTGTTCTACTTCATATTCGTTATTTAACTTCATTGCTTTGTCTTCCTGACCAAAATACAAGAGATTTGCATTTTGGTCAATTACAGTCACATCCTGCAAATCCATCCCAGATACACTACCTGCCACAAATCGAACAATCCCCAAAACTTGATCCCTAGACAATGTATTTTCCACATCTAATTTTACACTGGCACTCGCCTTCTGCTTAGATTCAATAAAAAAATTATCATCGTTAGGGATGACCAATTTTACACTAGCACTTTTTATTCCTTCTATTTCAGCAATTGCTTTTGATAACTCTTCCTGTTTAGCATATTTGAAGGTTTCTTTTTTTTGAGACTCGGTAGTGCCCATGCCGTTTTTATTCAGCGCATCTTCAAATGTAAAGCCTGGCTTTGGAATATTTTCTTTTGCCAAAGCCAATTGTGCTTTCGTTTTATCCTGCTCTCTTACCTCAATAGTAGAACCGCCACGTGTGGCCTTATTCGTTAGTTTCATTTCATTTAGCTTATCTTGAATTTCGGCCGCTGTCTTTTGGTCTAATCCCGTAAAAAGTGGCACCATCCTTGGACGAGTAGAGAAAAAAATTACCATTCCTAATACAGCAATAAACAAGAGAATACTAATACCAATTTTCATTTTTTGCTTTGTATCAAATCCATTCCAATAGTCTGTAGCCTGCTGTGAGATCTTTGAAAATGTTTCCGGCATTTATTCACCCCATTTCTTTGCATATACTGCACTATATTTATATAGACCTATCTATTTATACAGGCATTCGCATAATCTCTCTATAGGCTTCTAATACATTATTTCTTACCTGTACAGTAAATTGTAGGGCAATATTCGCTTTTTCCTGCGCAATCATTACATTATGAATATTATCAGTTTTTCCCATGGCAAAATCCAGGCTTATATTTTCTGCCTGTTTTTGCAGCATATTGGTTTCATTTACCATACCAATTGCTGCTTTATAAAAATCTTCAAATATTTTCCCTTGTTCTGCTGGTTTTTGAATTGCATTACGAGACGTCTGCACTAAACTTCCTTGATTGTATAATCCATCCATTTTCATATAAATTTCTCCCCACCAATTTTTGTATTACTATTTAGAACTATGACTACCTTCCTATTTCTAAAGCCTTCATAGCCATACCCTTCGTAGTATTAATAGCGGTTACATTGGCTTCATAAGAACGACTGGCAGAAATCATATTCACCATTTCTTCTACAATATTCACATTAGGCATACTTACATATCCTTCATCATCCGCATCTGGATGACCTGGTTCATACACTTTTTTAAAAGGCTTTTGGTCTTCAATAATCTTCGTAACTCTTACTCCACCGTTTTTTTGTCCAGCATCTATACTATCCGATAAAAATGTTGAAAATGGTTTGCTGTCATTTTTCTCCTGTAGCAGTACACTTTTTCTTTTATATGGAGTACCCTCTTCTGTTCTCGTTGTATTCACATTAGCTATGTTTTGAGAAATAATATCCATTCTTAATCTCTGAGCCGTTAATCCAGTAGCGCTCGTATTCATGGAACTAAAAAACGACATACATCTACCCCCCTTACAGATCTCTATTTAATATTATTTATTACCGTGCTTAATCTCTTAAAATTACTAGATATCATACTTTTTATCGTATCGTACTGAATGTAATTTTTGGAAATTTCCGCCATTTCTACATCGATATCCACATTGTTTTCATCTGCACGAATACTAAAATTATCATTATGCATTGTAATCTTCGGGACAATAGCTTGAGTATTTATGGTATGAAGAGATGGTTTGGATTGGACAGCATTCCTAAGAATAGATTCAAATTCAACAGTTCTTTTTTTATATCCTGGAGTGTCGATATTTGCAATATTACCCGCAATCACTTCATTTCTAAGCCATGCTGCATCCATTGCTTTCTCTAATAAATTAGTTTGGGTAAACATTTTATTATATATCATACAAACTCCTCCATTTTACTACCACGCTATATACCTTTATATTTTAAATGATTCTGCGTATATTGTAAATATATTGTTTGATATTCTGAATATATATACATACTCTATAGTACTTATTGTAAAGCATATTCCTCTAAAATTCTACTGGAATTTTGTTCAACTGCTATCCACTACATATTTCATCATTATAAACGCAATTTAGATATAGCACAATATAAACTTTTATGGATAATTTGTCCTACTGGGTATAAAAATCACAAAAAAAAGCATAGATGCCTATGCTTTATTTTCTTAGTTTATTTAATTCTTCAATTAATACTTCATTTAATACTTTTATATATGTTCCTTTCATCCCTAATGAACGTGATTCAATCACTCCTGCACTTTCAAATTTTCGCAGTGCATTTACGATCACAGAACGGGTAATCCCTACTCGATCTGCTATTTTACTAGCAACCAATAAACCTTCCATACCATTTAATTCTTCAAATATATGGAGAATTGCTTCTAACTCAGAATAAGATAATGTACCAATAGCCGATTTAACGATCGTAGATTTACGAATTTCCTCTGCATTTTCTTCACTTTTTGATCTCAAAATTTCTAACCCTACTACAGTTGCACCATATTCTACTAAAATAATATCTTCTACCGTATAATCATTTTTATATTTATATAGGAATAAAGTTCCTAGTCTTTCTCCTCCAGCTCCAATTGGAATAACAGTCACACTATAATTTTTTAGCTCAGTTTTAGACAGATTTTTAAAATGAAAATTAGATGCGCTCACATTTTCTTTTGTTTCAACAATATTCATGAGCTGTTCATTAAGC